>CBDUXZ010000020.1:0-12271 GCA_965371325.1 uncultured bacterium
CGCACGCTCGCCCCGTGGGCGATGTGACGAAGTTTCGGATTGCCCGTGGCCCGGGCGACGGCAATCACCTCCCGGCGTTCGGCCATGCGATCGATACTCACGGCGCTTCCCCCGGACCCGCCTTTGGCGGAAGCGGCCCGGCGCCCGCCGTTCCGAGGAACGGGAGCGCACGCTGGATCATCCAAACCACGAGCACGTTTCCGGAAAGCGTTCCGGCGAGATACGCCCAGGCGGAGCCCGTGGCCTGCAGTTTCGGAACAAGCATGATCCCCGCCGCCACCATCACGACCGCCTGGACGGCGTTCCCCCAGGTGCTCACCCCGGGCCGCCCGATCGAGAGCGTGGCGGGACGGGTCCAGATCGTGAGGTTCGCCACCACGAAGGCGGCCAGGAGCACGTAGCATGCCGGGAGCGCCAGCAGAAAATCAGACTTCACGGTGAAGGCGAGGATCGGACCGGCGAAGAGCGCCATCAGCGCTGCGGCCGGGAGCGAATACACTGCCATCGCCCCCCCGATGCGCCGGATGAGGCGCCTTAGCTGGACCGGATCCCCCATCGCGTGCATCCGCGACATCGCGGGGAAGACCACGTAGCCGAGGGGCGCTGCGAAAACGCCCAGGAGGTTTGAGAAGCTCATCGCAATACGGTAGTAGCCCGCTGCCTCGGGCGAGGCGAAGTAACCGAGTATGAGCATGTCCGCATGCTTGTTGAGCGACTTCAAGTAGCCCGAGAGGTTCGTCTGGAAAACGAAGCCGCCCATGCGCGTGACCTCCGGCCAGAGTGGCGCCGGCCGCCAGGGGCCCAGCTTGCGCAGAAGCGGCCATGCGAATGCCTGCACGAGAATCGTCGTGACCGCGGCGCTCGCCAGAAAACCCCATACAACCCCCACCAGGCCCCAGAACAGACCAACCCCCGCGAAAGCGAGATCGCAAACGCCCTTCGTCGAGCGATAGATTCCCAGAAGCCGGAACTTCTCATGGACACGGAGCAGGGTTTTCGAGGTGCCGTTCATGATCTTGAGCAGAAGGATTATGGCGTAGAGGCGCATGAGCAGCGTGGCTGTCTCCTCCTGCGCCGATTCGAGATTGAAGAAAGAGCGCGCCACCCACGGCGCGATGAAAAAGATGGCGGTAACGGAGAGGAGCGTAAGAAAGATATCGGTGAGATAGCCTAGAATCACGACAGCCTGGGCCCGCGCATAATCCTTACGCACGAGATCGCCGGAGAGGTAACGGACAATGGACTCCTCGACACGGACGTCCATGAACTCGTCGATGAAGCGCACGACCGTGAGGGAGAGCTGAAGGAGGCCGTAAAGCGCGGGGCCGAGAGTGCGGGCCGCGAGAATGGTGAATACAATCCCCGTTCCGAGGATCGTCATGTCCCCACCAAGGACGTATCCGGTGTTCCTGAAGAGGCGGGCCCGGAAGCTTCCGGACGGCAGCAATCTCTCACGAAGACCCATCAGGCGGACCTTTCAACATGCCATGCGTGGAAGGTCGCAGCGGCCGTTACCACGCGTCAGCCCGCGTGACCCGTGCCGGCGCGGGCCCTTTCGTACAGACGCTCCACGCGGTCGAGAACCGGCCGGCTGTCGAATTGCTCTCTGGCCCGGCGGCGCGCCTCGCCAAACATCGACCGGCGGAGATCCCCCTCCCCCACGATGCGCGCGACCGCCTTGGCGAAACCTGCCTCGTCGGAGGCGAGAAGTCCCGTCACGCCATCGACCACGATGTCCGTCGTGCCCCCCGTGGCCAGGGCGACCACCGGCGTGCCGAGGGCGGTGGCCTCGAGCAGCGTGCGGGAGAGCGGCTCGGGCCAGATCGAGGGAAAGAGGAGCGCCGTCGCGCCGCGCATGAGATCCTGCACCTCGTCGTTCGTGCGCCAGCCCACCAGGCGAACATCCACACCGAGCCTCCGCGCTTCTCCCAGAAATGCTTCCTGCAACTCCCCCCGGGCTGCGGCCACGAGGGGAAGCCCGGGGATCGCCTGCACAAGCGCGCGAAGCATGGGGATAACTCCCTTGTTGCGGGCGAGTTTCCCGGCGTAAAGCAGGTAGGGCTTCCCGGCAAGTCCCGTCTCCGAGTGCACCCTTCCTTTTGGCTTCCCCTCCCCGTCATCCTGCAGCGCGCTGCAGTCCCCGACGTTGGGGATGCGCACGACACGCTCGGGGTCGACTTCGGGTGCACGCGACAGCAGCGCGTCGTGCACCCAGGTCGAAACGCATATGACGGCGTTTGATTCGCGCAGGATCGCGCGGCGGCGCCCGAGTGTGCGCGTCATGTATGGGATGAAGGCACGGGATGCGGGCCACAGAGCGGCTTTCCGCCGCCGCGTGCAGGCGCGGAGGTTGCCGGGCGAGCAGCCGGGGCAGATCTCCTCTCCCGAAAGGGAGGTGTCCCAGAAGCAGACCGGCCAATAATCGCGGATCGACGAGACGACGGGAACGCCGGCGGCGCGCGCTTCGGGGATGGCGGGAAGAATCGAAAGGATGTGCTGGGCATGAACGAGATCGTACGGCGACGCGGCGAGCCGCTCCTTGAAGTAACGCCGCAGGCGCGGCACCACGCGCTCGTATAGATACACTGGCCCGAGCCCCGGAACACTGGGGCGGCGGTAACCCAGTTCAGTTACGCGCAGGCCCCGATAGGTCTTCTCCCGGAGACCGGGGCTTCCGGGGACGAGCTTCACCACCTCCACCGCGTGACCCCGTTCGGCCAGCCCGGCGGCAAGATGATAGGCGGACAGTCCGCCCCCGCCGCAACCCGGCGGAAACGAGTCCGTTGGGAAGAGGATTCGCATGTGTCAGTGGGATCGCGAGGGGAGCTTCGTCCGGTCAGTGAATATGAACTTCTCGTAGGTGAGGCTGTCGAGCGCCAGCTCCGCAAACAGCTTCGCCCTGGGCTGCGTCCCGCTCACGCAGCCGTCGCAGGGGTAGAGCCCCTTGCGGCGCCCCTCGGTATGGGCGCGCCGCAGTGCGCGCATGGGCTCTCCGTTCCAGATCTCACGAAGCGACTGCTCGCGCACGTTGCCGAGATGAAGCTTCCCCTCGATGTCGGTGCAGCACGGGATCACATCGCCGTTCCAGTGAATCACGAGCTGTTTCCAGAGCGCGTGGCAGACCGTATTTACAGCGTCGGGCATCTCGTCGATCATGAGCCTGTTGATATCCTCCGCCTTGCCATCCCAAGTCCAGAGTTTCTTGACGAAGACCGAGTCCGGAGCCATGTCCTTCCAGTAGCCGGTGAAATCGTCCACCTCGGCCTCGGTTTCCGTCATCTTGATGAGCTGCAGCACGGTGAAGGGACCCCGCCCCGCACGCGCCTTCGTCGCCAGCATGTTCGTGATGTTCTGCCGAACGATTTCGAAGTCGCCGTTCTTCCGCACCTTCTCGTAGGTTTCCTTGATGGCGCCGTCCATGCTGAGAACGATGAAGTCGAGCCCCGAATCGACGACCTCCTGGGCTCGCTTCTCGTTCAGCATCGTGCAGTTGGTCGAAAGGCCGACCTGGAGACCCACTTTTTTCGCCTCGCGGACCATCTGGAACATCTCGCGGTGAACTGTTGATTCGCCCCAGGCGTGCAGATACACGAAGGTGGTTCCGTTCGCCGCGGCGTCCGCCACGATCTTCCTGAACAGTTCCATCTCCATGTTTCCCAGCTTCCGCTCCATCTCGGTAATCGGGCACATGATGCAGGCAAGATTGCACCGGTTGGTCAGCTCGATGCGAAGGTGCTTTGGAAAACCGGCGGACACCTCCCTGCCGCGCAGATAGTCGCTTGCAAGACGCCAGCGATTGCGCGCCTCCTTCAGCCGGAAAGTGCGGCGGTCGGTGTACTTAATCAGGTAGTAAAGCGAAGGGACGGTCTTCATTGCTGTCGCTTATCCCCCGGACATAGCTCTCGAAGTTATCGAGGTAGCGTGCCTTGCGAGATCTTTCAATACCCCACGGATAATCCGTGGCTCCGTAAATATACTCCATTCCGATGCAGAGTCCCTGGTACCACCGGGGAATCCGCATCGCCCTGCAGTAGTCGTCCAGCCATGCGCGCACCATCCGTGCGTAGGGCCCCGGCCCTGAAAGGCTGTAGGTGATGCGATCGGACGAAAAACCTGCTTCTAGGCCCTTCGCGTAGGCGGTGAACAGATGAAAGAGATCCCGCACCGGCAGACCGGCATCGAGACTTTTCGTCCAGTCGAGCACCGACACCGTTGCGTTATCGAAGTCCTGCCCGGTCGAGGGAACGTCGAGTAGGACGTTCGATACACTGTAATCGCCATGGGTCAACGTGAAGGGGAACGTCCCCCCGACCAGCCCGGCCACGCGCTCGCGAATGCGCCGGAGGTAAGCGGTTGCCCCCGGCGACAACTCGCTCCCTTTTTCGAACCTCCGGATCGGCTCCAGAAACGTCTGCTCCGCGTTGTCGGCTGAGAAGGCCACCTCGTCGCGCGTCGCGACGTGAAGCTCCGTGAGCCAGCGGCATACCTTTCGTAGCGCCCCGAAGCCGCGGGTCGGAAAGCTGTGTAGCCGCGATCCCGGCAGTCCCTCGAGCATGAGGATCGTTTTTCCGCCGATCGCGCAGAGCGACACCGGCCTGGGAACCGCCGGGAGAAAGCCGGGCAGCGGCGACAGCCGCCTGATGATCCTCTCGAGATTCTCGTACTCGAGCCGGAGATACTCCTCACCCTCTCGCGTGCGGGGAAGCTTTATCACCAGATCGGGACGGCGAACATGCTTCTTCGACAAGACGAGGAAGGTGCTGATCCGCGAACCCGGGATCTGGACAAAGGCGATCTTTTCAGGCAGGGGGGTTCCGGGAAGCAGCTCCGTCCAGTTCTCGAGCAGATAGCGACTGAGCAGCGGGAACATCGTGAGCCCTCCGCCGGCCTTCAGGGCTTCCGCGCAATCGCAATATACGATGGCGCGGCCACCGCGATGAGCCCTGCGTCAATGGCCGCGCCTAACAACACCCGCTTCCAACGGGCCCGAGGATGGCGGTAAACGATGTGAAAGTATCGAAGGGCCTCTTTACTGTCAAGAGAAACGAGTCCCTGGATATCGGTGAGATCAGGAAGCGGAAGAAAAAGCCGCACGTCGTCGAATCCGCGTCGCGAAATCCGGCCGCGCAAGGCGGGAAGCGTGGTGGAGAGTTTGCCGCGCTCGAGTCCCCCCAACGTAAAGGCCGGGCGCAACCGGTTGGGAACTCCAATCATGAGAGTCCCGCCCCTTCGCAGCAAGCGATGGGCCGCCCGAATGATTTCGTCGAGCGCATCCGCGCTCCCGTTGCTCGAACGTTGTCGCGACCAGGGGCCCACGAGCGCAACAAGTGAAAACTCCTCACGCGTGAACGGGAAGTCCGATACACCTTCGCCGCACACGATCGCGCTCACGTTCGCAAGTGACTCCTGTTCCGTCCTCACCCGCAGATACTGCGCCGCTTCCGGATCCTGCGCGAAGATCACAAGCTCCCGCGCCCCCCCCGAGAGGGCCGCCATGTGAGCGCCCCAGCGATCGCCCATGAGGAGTGCGGCGCCTTTCGACCCGGGCTCCACGAGAAATTGCCAGTCGCCAAGCCGCTCCGTGCGCACCGCGCTGAGCCGCGTCATGAGATCCCCCACGCCGAGCCGTTGCGCTTCGAAGCGGCCCCGGGCGGCCTGCAACCAGCCGCGCTCCCGCGCGTCACGCGCGAGTGGAAGCAGCGTCGGGGGGTGTTCGGGCGAAGCCCACACGACACCGTCCTGCAGGATCAGGCGGTGGCCACAGCTTCCGCATTCGTAGGCGTTGCCGGCCGGATGCACGACCGCCTCACAGCGCGTGCAACGAAGCAAGAAGCTCAAGCGATCGCCTCCAGCATCCCACGGATTCGCCCGGCGCGGCGATCCCAGGTGTAGGCCGCCACGTCGGCCAGCGCCTGCCGCGCGAGGGAGGCGGCCAGTGAAGGATCTTCGATGATCTTTCGCAGCGCAGCCGCCAGGGCCTCCGGATCTCCGGGTGGAACCAGCAGCCCGTTGGCGCCGTCCCGGATCACCTCGCGTATGGCGGGTAGATCGGAGGCGACCACCGGCACACCCGCCGCCATCGCTTCGAAGATCTTGAGGGGTGAGGTGAAGACGCGCGTGTAAATGCTCTCGGGCAGCGGCACGGCCGTCACGGTGGCCCGCGCCATGTGGGCCGCCAATTCTCCGTGGGGCATGAAGGCGCGGAGAACGACGCGCGATCCCACACCGATGGATTCCGAAAACGCCTCGACACGCGCGATGTCGGACTCGAAGGGAAGTCCGCCGATGATCTCCAGCCGCGCATCGGGAAGCTTCGCCATCGCCTGCACCAGCGTATCGACCCCCTTCCAGGGGTAGAGCTGTCCGATATAGGTGACAGTCGCCCGGCCCGGCCGTCTCGGCGCCCCGCCACTCCGCAGATGCACGCCGTTTCGAACGACGTGCAGATCGGAGCGCGGGCCGAAGGTTTCGATCAGCATGTCGCGCAGCGCCTCGGTCACGCACACAACGGCGTCCGCCTTCTCGTAAAGATTCCTGTCGATCTCTTTCTGCCGATTGATCAGCGCCTCCGGAACGGGCGGGCTCTCGGGATACATCTCGTGGCGGATGGCCAGGAAAAGATGCGAGAGATGATGCATTTCGAAGATGACCGGGATCCTGTGCAAGGGTCTCAAGGTGATCAGCATGCGCGCGACGCCGTCGTCCCGCGCGAAAAAAGCGTCCGGGCGCCGAGCGCCCACAGGAACAAGCGCGCGACGCAGGCAGGAGAGCCCGAGGGTGATCAGGAAAGCACGATTACGCAGCCTGGCGGGCGCGCCGGGGGGAAGAACGGGGAGGCGGACAACGCGAAGGTCCGGGTGCGGGCTCAGACCGTAGAAGGCGAGCGACTCCACCTCGCCGGTCCGGTCCCTGCCGCCGCGCACGAGAAGCGTGACCCGGTCGCCCGCCCGCGCAAGTGCATGGCAGGTCTGGATGATCTGGATCGAGTTCGCGCGCTCCATCGGGAAACGAAGGTTGACAGGATAAACGATGTCAGCCATCAACGCGCTCCTGGCAGGTCATTCGAAAAACCCCTCGCGGGACTTAGGATGACCCGTCGGAGGTGTCCGCCGCCTGTGCGCGAAGCCCCCCCGCAAGGCTCGCCACGCGTTTCTCTATCTCATCCCGCACGCTGCGGAAAACCTCGATTGCCTCGTCCGGCGCCGCCGCCGCGGGGTCTTCCAGCGGCCAGTGCCGGCTCTCTACTCCGGGCGGGAGGACGGGACAGCGGCCCCGGGCGTTGTCGCACAGTGTGATCACAACGTCGGCTGCCCCGGCATCGGCAATCCGGAATTCCTTGGATGTCTGCGTCGCAATATCGATGTTCCGTTCGGCCATGACCTTGGGCGTGAGGGGGTGGATGCCCTTGGGATCCAGCCCGCCGCTCGCGGCCTCCAGAACATCGCTCCCGATCGCCCGCGCAAAGGCCTCCGCCATCTGGCTACGCGCGGAATTGCCCGTGCAAACAAAAAGGACCTTTTTCCTGCCCGGCATACGGCTCCCCCGGGATTGCTATGGTTCGGATTGGGGAAGGAGTCGGCGTGGTCCGTCCCCTCTCCCCGGGCGGGAAGTATAGCACCGGGGGAGTGGCGTTCCATCAGGGAAGAAACGCCACCGCGCGATGCGCGCCTTTCTTGACGCTCCAAATCCCCGGTGCTACGGTCCGCGGTAACGCGCTCCGCGTCGATGACACATTGCCAAAAACCATGGTGCCTACACGAATATGCGTATTGCATTCCTGGAGACGACGCTCGAGGAGGGGAAGGGAATCCCGAACCGGGCGGTGGCGCTCGCGGGGGGACTCGCTTCCCGGGGTCACCATGTAACGCTCCTGTCTTTCCGCACCGACCGGCCGGATATTCCGAGCGACGTTCGTGTCTGCCGGTTCCCGGCCCTCGGACTGGTTCCTCTCCCCTTTCGTCTCGCCAATGCAACCAATCCTGTCGCGAAGAGGACCGCCAATTTCTTCATACAGCGCGTGCTTGACGCCATCGCTCCCGACGTCGTTTGCGTCGATTACACGCCCCTCGACTGGTTTCCGCTGTATGGGCGCGGCGCGCGAAGCTACAAGGTGGCCTACACCTACCACGGCATCGCCAATCCGAAGTACTACGAGGGGGCGGCGCGCGAAGCACGCATCGCCACCCGCGCCACGATCCATCGAAACGTCCGCGACGCCGACCTCGTGCACAGCGTGAGCCGTTTCTGCGCCGGCGAGCTCGAAGCGGAGGGCATCGCCTCGGAGGTGCTGCCGAACGGCGTCGACACGGCCGCCTTCGATCCGGGCCGCCGCATCCCCGCGATGAAGAGCGGCGCGCCGCTCCTCCTCTATATAGGCCGTTACACGGAGCACAAGGGCGTGCTCGCGCTCCTTCGCGCCTTTGCGGCCGCGCGCCGGACAATTCCGGAAGCCACGTTGCTCCTCTTCGCACGTCACGAAAGCCCAGCCTACGTGAAGCGCCTGGAGGCCTTCATCACGGAGGGGGGCATGGCGCAGAGTGCTTTTCTTTTCAAGGACGTCTACGGCGATCTTCTTCCCGCGCTCTATGCCACCGCCGACCTGTTCGTGTCAGGCGCTCTCGACGAAACTTTCGGCATGACCTTCCTCGAGGCTGCCGCCTGCGGCACTCCCGCAGTGGCCTACGACTCCCAGAGCATTCCAGAGGTCGTGCTGCACGGAGAGACCGGCCTCCTGGCGCCCGCGGGGAATATCGATGCCCTCGCGGCGTGCATGGTCGAGGCGCTTCGAGACGCGCATCGTCTGAGATCGATGGGGGAGGCCGCGCGCAAGAACGCGCTCACTTTCAGTTGGGATACCCTGGCCGCCCGGCTCGAGGAAAGCCTCCTTTCCGTCCTCGCTTCTTCGCCAACGGCCCGGGCGGGGGGGCGGGACCATCGAGCTCCCCCCAGCGAGGCAGCGCCGCCATGAAAATCGGCGTCATTGCCGCGCACGTACCGCCCGATCCCGGCGGACTGGGCGAGACCGTCTGGTCGAAGCACCGATGGCTCCTCGGCCGGGGCGTCGACGCGCGCATTGTCACCTATTCGGCCCGGGCTTCCCGGCAAGGCGCCGACCCGGCGCTCTTCGGCCCGGAAATCACGCGCTACGAGCCCGTGGCGCGTGTGGGCGGAAGTTTCGCGCAAAAGTTTCGCGACACCCGCGCAATGGGACACATCCTTCACGACGCACTCTCCGCGTGCGATCTGATCGAGATCCAGGGCTGGAGTCTCTGGGCCACGGCCCTCTCGCTCTCCCCGGGGCGGCTCGGCCGCTTGCCATGGCTGCTTGTCTTCCGCGGCACCGATGGCTGGGAGTACCGGCCGCGCCCGATTCTCGACTTCAAGCGCCGGGTGAGCCGCCGCGCTCATACCCTCGCCAACAGCCGCGGTCTTGCCGGGCATCTCTCGCGCCTCGGGCTTCGCGTCGACGGCCACATCTGGAGCGAGGTCGACCCGGCGGTTTTCGAAATGCCTCTGGAAACACCCGAGCCGGGCCTCATCGTATCAGTGAAGGGGCTCTACCCCGCCGGTGATCCCGAGACGCTCATTCGCGCACTCGGGATTCTCAGGAAGCGCGGCGTCCCCTTCCGCTACGTTCACGTCGGCATGGGGCCGCTGCGCGAACCGATGAGGAGACTTTGCGCCGACCTTTCCATCGAAAAAGAAGTGCAGTTCATCGATCAGGTGCCGCACGACAAGGTGCCGGAGCATTTGCGTCGCGCCGCGGTGAAGGTGCTGTCGAGCCGTATCGAATCGTCTCCCCACGTGATTGGAGAGGCAATGATGATGGGGAGGATGATCGTGGCGACGGCAACCACCGGCGCGTCGGAGCTCATTCGCGACGGGGAGACGGGGCTTCTCGCACGCGTGGGGGATCCGCAGGATCTTGCCGGCAAGATCGCGCAGGCGCTCTCGGACCCCGAAAGATCGCGTGAGACGGGGGCGCGGGCGCGCGAGTGGGCGCTCGCGAACCTTCGGGTGGACGTCGTCTTCCAGAAATACATGGATCTCTACAAGCGCCTGATCGAAGCCTGACGGCTCACCGTTGACGCTCCCCCCCCGCAACCTATAATGAGCCCGCTTCGGGGAGAATAATGTCGGACAAGGGCGCCGGAGACGGCACGAAAACGCTTATCATCGGAATCGACGGCGGCACGTGGGCGCTTCTGGATCACTACGTCGCCGCCGGACACATGCCCGCAATGCAGCGAATCATGGAAGCAGGCGTTCGCGGGCCACTCCAGTCCACCGTCCCCCCCCTGACCTCCGCCGCCTGGACCAGCTTTCAGACCGGAAAATCGCCGGGAATGCACGGCGTCCTTGGCTTCTCGCTCCCCTCGGTGACCCGCGCCTTCGTCAATTCGACCAGCATTCAGGGGAAGACCCTCTGGCAGCACCTATCGGACTTCGGGCTTACGGTCGGTGTCGTGAACTGCCCTGTCACCTACCCCCCCTACCCGGTCAACGGCTTCATGATCACGGGCCTTCTCACACCGCCGGGGAGTCCTAACTTCACCTACCCGCCCGAGCTCTCCGGCACCCTCGCGGGGTACCGCATCGACGTTCGTATTCAGAACAATCCCTACGGTTTCCTGAGGGCCGATCAGAAGGTCGACGCCGAGGCGTTCTGGCGCGATCTGCACGAGGTCACCGCCCGCCGAACGGAAACGTCGCTCCGGCTTCTGCGTGAGCGCCGCCCGGACGTTTTCATGGCCGCCTACACGGGGATGGATCGTATCTCGCACCTCTACTGGACCACGATCGATCCCAAGTCGCCCGGTTTTGACGAAGGACATCCGCATGTGCGGGAAACCGTCAGGTACCTGGGTTCACTCGACAGCGCCATCGGGTCGTTTCTTGAAGCCGCCCCGGGCGCACACGTGTTCTTCGTCTCCGATCACGGGTTCCGCGCGCACCCGACGTTGAAGTTCCACATGAACGTTTTCCTGAGGGAAGCGGGATTGCTTTCCACCACTTCCGAGAAGAGCGTCGCGGCGTCACAGAGCATGCTCAAGCATCTCGTTCCCGAGCCGGTGGCGCGGCGGCTGAAGACACTGCTGAAGCGCATCGCGCCGGAGCGGGCGCAGCAGCTGAAGGCCGCCATCGCAACGCCCATCGACTGGAAGCGCACGCAGGCCTTCGGCGTGCAGATGTACGCGCCCTTCGGCGGCATTCGTGTGAGCCTCGAGGGAAGAGAGCCGAACGGCATCGTCGCGCCCGGAACAGCCTACGAGGCGTTGCGTGACAAGCTCATCGCGGCGCTAAAACCCCTCCTCTACGACGGTGATCGGCCGGTCATCCGCAACGCGTGGCGGCGGGAGAAGGTCTTCGGAAGCGGCGTCGTCGAGCAAGTGCCGGACGTCGTCTTTGAAGTGCATGAGGAGCTGATCCCTTCGAACTACTTCTTCGATCGGCAGGAAGTCGTTACGTCGCTGACGGTGGGGAACCTGACGGGCATCCACGCAATGGAGGGGCTTTTTCTCGCCTGGGGGCCCGGCGTTAGAAAGGGGGAGCGCTTCGAGGGGGCGGCGATCACCGATCTGGCGCCCACGATCCTTTATGCGCTTGGCAAACCGGTCCCGAGCGACATGGACGGAAAGGTTCTACTCGGCGCGTTTACGGACGCTTTCACAGCCTCGCGCCGCATCGAGCGCGTCGACGTGGAGGGCGCGCCCTCCCGGGACGCATACGCGTATTCCGAGGAGGAGCAGAAGGTAATCGAGGAGCGGCTCCAGGCCTTGGGCTACTTCGACTGACCTCGACTCGCGCAGGTCATTGCGAGGAAAGTGGCGACGGGGCATTCCCCCGACTGGAACGAATCGCAAAAAAGCCCGCGCAGAACCACGCGGGCTTTCGACTTTCGGGGGACCTGTTCACGAAGTGGTTTCGGCCTGGGGGTCGGTCCAGTGGCATGTGAACTCGCAGAAGTCGTCGCCCCGTGTTCGGCATTTCGACTCATCGACCCGCACGTTCTCCCCTCCCCAAATGCCCATCGCCTCCTCAATCCAGCCCAGCATCCCCATGCAAATCGCCCGGTGGGGGGTCCCAAAATCGATGATGCGTGAAACGGCGCTCTCAGGCCCGACAAGCTCGGCCTCGATCCTCCCCGTGTCATAGTACTGCTGCCAGAGGAGGGGACCCATCTTCAGAACGAATGCGGGATCGTGCTCCTTCGCGAAGCTCTGCTGGACGCCTCCCGCGAGCGCCATCCGCGCCGTGTGGGCGCCCATCT
>CBDUXZ010000021.1:0-11980 GCA_965371325.1 uncultured bacterium
ATCCCCTGGGTCCGCGAAACGCATACTGGATGCTCTCGCAGTGGCTGGAGGTACCTGGCCTGCGGGGTCGTTCCCTGCACGCCACCTGGTCCTGGATTTTCAGGACTCCCTCGACGGAGCCGCTGACGCGAAGGCAGAGATGGGGGTTCCGCACCTATGGCGTTGCCGCGTTTGTTTTTTACGGCCTGGTCATCGGTTTCCTGGGCTACAAGATCCTGCGCCTGGTGGTCGCTCACGTCGACGTGACGGGTGCCGCGCTGGTACTCGTGATCGCCGCTTTCGCATTGGAGTTCACGATTAGAAAGGAATTAATGCGATTCGAACCATTCTACGCCTGGCTGGCCCGGAACAACGGCAGGTCGACCGTTGCCTGGATACTCCGCATCGGGCTACTCGCGGTCCTCATCCTTGTCATGTTCCTCCCTTATCCCTACGAACCGGGTGGTTCCCTCCGGATTCTCCCCGCCAAGCAGGTAGGTATTCGATCCCAGGTGCAGGGGAGGATCGTAAAGGTTCTGGTTAAGGAAGGGGACTGGGTGGAGGAGGGCCAGGAGATCGTGCAGATCGATGCCCGGCGCACACAGAAGGATCTGGACGTTGCCGAGGCGGAACTCCGGCGGAGCAAGGCGCAACTCGCGCTTGCCGAGTCCGGGAGCAAGCCCGAGGAGATCGCCAAGGCGCGGGAGTCCATGGCCACGGCGAAAAGGGATCTTTTCTACACGACGCGGGAAGCCGAGCGGTTGACCAAGTTGTACGCCGAGAAGGTCGTCTCCGAAGGACTCTACGAGCAGGCCCTCCAGCGGCGCGATATGAGCCAGGGTTTCTATGACACGGCGAAGGAGAATCTCAACCTCGTCATGAGTGGCGCGCGTACGGAGGCGATCAATACCCAGAAGGCCGAGGTCGAACGTCTCGAGGCGATGGTGAAGTACTACCGGGAGGATCTGGATCTCACGGAGATCAGAAGCCCGATCGAGGGGCGTATCGTGA
Organism: uncultured bacterium; assembly: GCA_965371325.1. Lineage (GTDB taxonomy): Bacteria > JAUYMQ01 > JAUYMQ01 > JAUYMQ01 > JAUYMQ01 > CBDUXZ01. The sequence goes on from CBDUXZ010000021.1 coordinate 991, forward strand.
AGAGCCCTCGCCTGGATTCGCGCGTGGGTATCGAGGTCATCCTGGGAGATCTCATCGCGAGCGTTCAGGACGACAGGGTCCTGCTGGCGGAGCTGGAGATCCCTGAGAAGAACGTCGAGCACATCAAGCCCGGAGCCCGCGTCAAGGTGAAGACCTGGACCTATCCGGGGCAGACCTTCAAGGGAAAGGTCAAGTCCGTCTCCCCGGTTGTGACCGACAAGGCGAAGGAAGGAACGGTGGAGTATCTCCGCACGGAGCGTGAGGACGCGCTCAGCCGAGCGGCGACCTCGGACGAGGGCCGTGTCGTCCGGGTGGTCGTACAGCTTCCGAATCGCGACGGGCGACTCAAGTCCGAGATGACGGGCTACGGGAAGGTATTCGCGAAGCATGAACCCTTCGGGCTTGTCATGACCCACGGGCTCATCCGGTTCTTCAGGGTGGAAGTCTGGTCCTGGATCCCATGACCAGCCGTGGGAGAGGTTCGCGGCTGTGCGTCGAACGCCTCGCAGCAAGGGGCTCTCGCTAATACAGGGCTTATCGTGCTCTTCAATTCACTTCTCTTCTGGACCTTCTTCGCCTTCTTTATCCTGCTCTATATCCGGCTGAAGCACCCTGCCCAGAACCGGCTCCTTCTGGCGGGGAGCTACATTTTCTACGCGGCCTGGGACTGGCGATTCGTCCTTCTTCTTCTGCTCACCACGGTCGTCGACTGGTTCGTCGCGATCAGGATCATGCAGGCCGGTAGCCCCTCTGTCAGGAAGCGCTGGTTGCTGCTCTCAATCACCACCGATCTCTCCATTCTAGGATTCTTCAAGTATTACAATTTCTTCGCGGGGAGTTTCGATGCACTCGCCGGCCAGCTGGGGCTCTCGCTGTCCCCGGGTTTTCTTAATGTCATCCTCCCGGTCGGAATCAGCTTCTACACATTTCAGTCTCTCGGATATGTGATCGATGTGTACCGCGGACGGGTGGAGGCCTCTCGAAGCCTGCTGGATTACGCACTCTATGTCGCTTTCTTTCCACAGCTCGTGGCGGGACCAATCGAACGGGCATGGCACATGCTTCCCCAGGTGCGGGCCGAGAGGCGGTTGACGCGTGAGGGGGTTTCCGAAGGGGCCTTTCTCATCTCCTGGGGTCTGTTCAAGAAGGTCTTCATTGCCGACAATCTCGCCGAAATCGTCTCAGCGGTGTTCGATGGTCCGGGTCCCTACGATGGTCTGAGTACGATGCTCGCCGTCTATGCCTTCGCTTTCCAGATCTATTGCGACTTCTCCGGGTACACCGACATCGCGCGCGGGCTTGGCCGGATCCTGGGATTCAATCTTTTTGTGAACTTCAATCTTCCCTATCTGTCGTTGAACCCCCCCGAGTTCTGGCGGCGCTGGCACATCAGTCTGTCGACCTGGCTCCGCGACTACCTCTACATTCCGCTCGGAGGAAACCGGAAGGGGAGGGCGCGTACATACGTCAACCTCATGCTCACCATGCTTCTCGGCGGACTCTGGCATGGTGCGGCGTGGACGTTCGTGATCTGGGGCGCATACCACGGCCTTCTCCTCATACTTCACAGACTCATGAGTCCCGCGCTCGAATTTCTGTTCCGGGCCCGCAGTAGCATGGGCGAAGCGCTTTCGCGGGGGGTTCGCCTTGTCGGCATGTTCCACCTCGTCTGTTTCGGGTGGATATTCTTCAGGGCCCAATCCCTCGATCAGGCTAGCGAGATTTTCTCATCCATCGGCCAGGGGTTTGTGTGGACCCCGCGGGGGAGCTTCTACCTCTCGCGGATCGTGGTCCTTATCGGTTTCCTGCTGTTGGTTCAACTCCTTCAGGCAAGGAGAAAGGATCTCCTGATTCTGCACCGCGCCCGGCCGATGTGGGTCCTGGCAACGGTCTATCTGTATCTTTACTGCTCAATCTTGTTCCTCGGGAATCATGGCGGGCATGAGTTCATCTACTTCCAGTTCTGACTAACGTGAAAAAACGACGAAGCCTCAAGAATCTGACGCTCCTGCTGCTCGGCTTCCTCTACGTCGCCGGTTTTGGAGAGGTCTACCTCCGGATCTTCGGGAGCCGGCACTTCGGCCGGCCCGGGCATTCCTATTTGAGGCCCCCCTACGCATATGATGAGATTCGCGGTGCGCCTTTCCGGACGAACGGCCTTGGACTTCGAGGGGAGGATTACGAAGGGCGGGCGCTTCGGATTATGGCCTTCGGGGGGAGCGCCACGGAATCGGCGGAGGTTCCGGAAGAGGAATCCTGGCCCGCGCGCGTTGAGCAGCGCCTGAACGCGCACTACGGGACAAGGATCGGGCAGGTAACGAATGCAGGAAAGGCTGGGCTGGCCTCTTCACACTACCTGGCTCATCTGAAGGAACTGATTGACCCATCGGAGCTGGACATCGGGATCATCTACACGGGAACCAATGACGCCGACCGCATCGCGAGATACGGAAAGATTCAGCGCATTGAACGGATTGACGATCCGTCCTACGGTTTGGTGTTTTTTCAGGCCTTCTCTCAGCCGGATCCCCATCGGCTTCTCCAAACCGCTGGAGATCCACCCTCCCGCCACCTGCTCCTTACGCATTTCCTAAGAAGCTTTGTCGTTAAGAGCTTTGTTCAACCAATGCGCAGGCGGCTTGAAGATCTCATTCCGGGCCAGAAGCTGAGCGACAAACGCCAGCGGCTGCGGGAGTCCCCGGAGTACGAATCGGTCATCAAGCGTGCCAACGACGATTATGAGCACAACCTCTCGCTCATGCTTGCGGTGATGCGGGCGCACCGTGTGACCCCTCTTTTTGTGTCGATGCCGCTCTACACCGAAAATCCGGTCGATGAACTGGCCGCGCTGAATGAAACGCTCATGACGTGGTGCCGCCGGGAGAAAATTCCCTGTGTGGATCTCGCGTCGATGGCGCCTCCGGAGGGCGGGCCCTGGTATCAGTACGCGAGGCGTCACTTCACACGCGAGGGCGCAGATCGCGCGGGACGACTCATTGCGGATACCCTTGTGGAACTGCTGGAGGGCGATTCGAAAAACGGCGCGTCTCTTCGTAGGCGTGCACGCGAGCGCGGACTGCCTCTCCCCGCCCGGACTCCTCGGCCTCAGTCGTGACATCCCGCCGTCCGTCCTCTCACGGCCGGGGCCTCTTCATGAGAACACGCCTTCGTGAAGGGAGCACGGGCCATGTGGGCGAAAAAAAGAGGACGACGGGGCTTTCATCGTTGCGCGCGGGATGCCAGCCGTGTATAGGTGACGCTCTATTTTTTTGCATCCCATTTTCCCGGCCTCCCGGAGATAGCGAAGGTGCAATCAAGCCATAAAATGCGGCGCCCCGTGCTTCGCGGCGTGTCCCATGCCTTCGCGGCCGTGGCGAGCGTTGCCGCGGCATTCGCGCTGTGGAAGGTATCCGCGGGTGACGGCGCCAAGCAGATCTCGATGCTCGTTTTCGGCGCCAGCATGATTGGCCTCTACACGAGCAGCGCCACCTATCATATGGGCGAGTGGAAGGGGCGGATCTATCACGCCTTCCGGCGGCTGGACCACGCAATGATTTTCTTTTTAATCGCTGGAACTTACACGCCATTCTGTTTTAATTTGCTTGAAGGCTCCGACCGGATCGTTACGCTGGTGTTCGTCTGGGGGATGGCGATCGCGGGGGCGGGATTCAAACTTTTCTTCCCCTTCATCCCCCGCTGGATCTCGGTGGCCCTTTACCTGGGTATGGGATGGCTCGCGGTTTTGAAGGCCGGTGACTTCTCGAAGGCCCTGGGCATGGGGGGGGTTCTGCTTGTCATGGCGGGAGGCGTGGCCTACACCACGGGCGCGATCATCTACGCCCGGAAACGCCCGAATCCCTTTCCGCAGACCTTTGGCTATCACGAGCTGTTCCATCTGCTCGTGATAGGCGGCACGCTCACGCACTTTCTGGCGGTTTACTACTTTGTCGCACCGCTCGCGCGCATCTGAAGTTCAGGCTAACGCTCCCGCTCCCTTCTTCCCCGATTCCAGGCGTCGCGCAACCCTTCCATATCGCTCGGCGCGCGATCGCCGCGCTCCCCGGTCGTTTTGCTCTCACGCTTTCCGCGCGTCCGTTTCCGGTCCTCCTGGTCGGCGCGGGAATCCTCCTTTTTTCCCCCGAAGGCACCAAGAACCTTCTTGAACCACCCGCTGATCTTTCGTTTTGTTTCACGCACGGGCGCATCGATGGTCCGCCTCGCGGTCATTTCACGGGGCCGTTTCCGGCAGTCGAGATGCGGTTCGGTGCCGTCAACAAATGCCTCGAGAATCGTATCGGGACATTCAGGGGCGGGAAGAAGACCCGTTTTCGGATCAACTCTCCGAAAGATGATTCCTTTCGGTACCGTGAATGATCGGGCCGGGTGTGTATCAAGAATGGGGCCCATTGCGGAGGCCCATAGATTGAGTGCGGTTGCAGAGGAGGGGATGCGCAACGGGCGGCCGTCATCGAAGCCGATCCATGCGCCGCCTACGATCGTGGGAGTGTAACCGACAAACCAGGCATCCCTGAAGTCATTGGTTGTTCCGGTCTTCCCTGCAATGGGACGCGTGAACCCTTTCCTTCTGAGTGCGCGAGCGGTGCCGCGGTCCACCACCCCCTCGAGAAGATGATGAACGAGATATGCGGCGCGGGGATCAACCGTCTCATAGGTAACGGGAACGCGGCGGTAGCGGACACGATTCTCCTGATCGAGGACACCGCGCACGAAGTAGGGCTCAACCCCTGTCCCATGCATCGGGAAGACCGTGTAGGCACCGGCAACATCGAGCAGGCTTGTTTCGGCGACACCGAGGGCCAGGGAGGGACCACGGGGGAGATCCCCGTCCCAGCCTGCGGCCGCGGCGATCTGCGCGATGTCGTCGAGGCCGGTGACCTGCGCGAGCCGGACGGTCGGAACGTTGAGCGAGCCCTCGAGAGCTCGCCTCACGGTTACCGTGCCGCGGAACCGTCCGTCATAGTTTGCCGGTGTCCAAATCTTCGAGCCGGTGCGTATCGATAACGGTTTGTCCTCCAGGGGCGTGGAGGGCGTGATGCTGCGGGGGTGTCCTTCGAACGCCGCAAGGTATACGAAGGGCTTGAACGTGGAACCCAGCTGGCGCTGGGCCTGCGTTGCGCGGTTGAAGGGGCGGCGGGCGTAGTCTCTCCCCCCCACGAGTGCGAGAACGGATCCGTCGCGGGGATCGAGCGCCACGAAAGCCGCCTCGAGGGGTTCCTCTCCGCCGCGCAACCAGGCGTGGGCTTTCTCCAGACGCGCGATCGTGAGGCGAACGCCCCTCTCCGCCGACATCTGGGTGGCGGGGTCGAGTGTCGTGTAGACGTCGAGGCGCTCTCCAAGAAGGCTGGCCTCACCGAGCTTCTCGGAGACTTCGCGGCGTGCCTGCGTGAGGAAGAAGGGAGCTTCCAGCACCGGCCGTCGCGAGCGTTTCACGGCGAGGGAGCGTTTTCGTTCTTCAGTGGCCATCTCTGGTTCGATGAAGCCCGCCGCAACCATCTGCCGGAGCACCCGATCCCGCCTCTTGAGCGCTCGATCGGGATAACGAAGAGGGGAATTGGGGTTCGGAGAGGAGATGATGCCCGCAATCGTGGCCGCATCGCCCAGGGTCATCTCCGATGCGCGTTTTCCGAAAAAGGTGCGCGCTGCCTGTCCGACGCCGATGATATTGGCCGCGCCGTCACGTCCGAGGTAGACCTCGTTCAGATACCACGCAAGAATTTCATCCTTGGTCATGCGCGATTCGATCATCCAGGCAAGAACCACCTCCTGCGCTTTTCTCCGCCAGGTTCGCTCGGGTGTGAGGAAGAAGTTCTTTGCAAGCTGCTGGGTAAGCGTGCTCGCACCCTGCCTGATTTCCCCCGCCTGAAGGTTCACAAAGACCGCCCGAAGAACGCCGATCAAGTCAATGCCCGGGTGAGAATAAAAGCGCGCATCTTCCGCGGCGAGAATCGCCTCGGACACATGGGGGGGGAGATCGGCGAGAACAACGGGGCGGCGCGCTTGCCAGCGTCCGTTCCAGGTGACGTCGAGCATGAGCGGTTCCAGCGTGACCTGCCTGCGCTCTGCCCTCGTGCGGAGATCGACAATGCGTGACACGTGCCCGCTTTTAATCTGGATCCGCGCCAGTCGAACCGGCAGGGCGCCGACCGGATCCCGGAAGGCAGGGAGATGAATATCGATGGAACCCCTGCGCCTTCTCCAGGAGCCCGGGGATTTCAGGGAAGCATCCTGCCGGTAGTCGAGGCGCTCTATTCTGGAGACGAGTCCTGATTTTTCGATGTTCATCCCCGGCTTCATGACAAGTCGGCTGGTGAAGAAGCGCGGCCCCGCGTAGGTGGCTCCCCCGGCGAGGCGCTGGTCGAGGCGGTGCCGAAGGATCAGGATATGGAGGACGAGGACGCCGACAACCGCAACGATCAGGAAGAGAACGCCCAAGCGAAAATACCGGGCCAGCCGGTTCTGTTTGCGTCTTCCGCGTTTTTTCTTTCGTCTCTTCGCCAAATGTGAATCCGCTTTCCGGCTCACCAAAAAGGAAACGCCCGCCCAGGGGGCGGGGCGCCTGCCGAGCACGGGAGGGCCGAGGCCTGCCAAGTCACACAAGTACAATGTGCGCCGGTCGCAATTAGAAGAGGCGGATACCCCCTGTTACCTTATAACGCCGCATCCGATGCGCGGACCGGCCGCGCCTGAAGGCTGGCTGGTCAGATCGTCGGCATCTCCATGAATGATTATCGCCCGCCCGACAATCGAGTTCGGGGTTTCTCCGAGGGATACATTTGCAGAGGTCAATTCGAGTGTCCCCGTTCCCTCGGGGCCGATGGTGACATTCCCGAAGTCGCCGGCATGATGCGCATCAGAACCCGGCGACCCGTGTTGGGTGTTCTCCGGATTGAAATGCCCTCCGGCCGACTTGGCGTCGTCGGCGGTGCAGTCGCCTAGCTCATGGATGTGTACGCCGTGCTCACCGACACGCACCCCGGAAAGCTCAACCACGACGTGAACGCCCGCGCCGCTCTCCGTGAAGACCGCGGTCCCGGAAAGGCTGCTTCCGCTTCGCGCCTCGATGGTTGCGCGTGCGCTCCCGGCACCGGCGCCCTCGGGGGGAAGACTCTCTTCCTGGATCTCTTCCCGGGATATCGGAGCGCGCTCTTTCTCCGCCGGCTCTCCCGTCACGACGGCTTCGGGTGGTGAGGCCTCGCGCTCTCCCGGCCCGCACGCGGACACGGGCAGCAGAAAAGTCGCCGATGCCAGGGCGATTGACGCAAGAGACAACCGCCGACCTCTTTCTGAAGACCGCCACCTGCCCATAGCTTCCCCCTCCGCCTGTTTGATCAGTCAATCCATAGCGTTCAGCCATAGCGTTCGGCCGTAGCCTTCGGCCGTAGCCTTCGGCCGTGGCGCCGGGCCTCGCAATCGAGCATAACCATAGTTTGGCGGGCAGCCGGCCGTCAACGAGGAAAGAATGCGTGGGGGACTTTTCCGCGGTCCCCTGGCCGTTGTATGCTGTCGGGGCCGTCCCCCCGCGTCGATAACCTATCCCTGGAGTTTCGATGAGAAAGCTTGCCCTAGAGCGCCCCCTTCTGTTTTTCGACCTGGAAACAACGGGAACGGATCCCCGCGAGGATCGGATTGTCGAGTTCGCAGCTGTCAAACTCCATCCCGATGGCCGGCGGGAGACGCTCCGCACGCTGGTCAAGCCCAAAGAGCCCATCCCGCCCGAGTCGTCGCGAATTCACGGAATCACCGACAAGGACGTCCGTGACGCGCCGACGTTTGGTGAGTGCGCCGCGGAGATCCTCGCGTTTATCGACGGCTGCGATCTTGCAGGCTTCAACGCCGCCCGCTTCGATGTGCCCCTGTTTCGCGCGGAGCTCGAGCGGATAGGAAGCAAGCTTTCCCTCGAGGGTGTGCGCGTTGTGGATCCCCAGGTAATCTTCTTCAAGAGGGAGCCGCGCGATCTGTCGGCCGCGCTACGGTTTTATTGCGATCGCGATCTCGTAGGGGCCCACGGCGCCCTTCCTGACGCTATGGCCGCACTGGACGTTTTCCTGGCGCAGGTCGAACGCTACACCGATCTTCCCCTGGACGTTGCGGGACTTTCCGCCGCTTCCACTAATGTAGCCGGCGATCGCTTTGTGGACGCGGATCGCAGATTCATCTGGCGCCACGGCGAACCTTACTTCAACTTTGGCGCGAAGAAGGGGAGATCGTTGAGGGAGATCTGCGAGAGCGATGATGAGAAGGTCAGGGGCTACCTCAACTGGATTTTGAAGAAGGACTTCTCGGAGGAGGTCAAGGAGATCATCCGTGACGCGAGGCAGGGGAAGCATCGCTCAAGCGAACCGGTGAACAGCAACGGGGAAACGACATGAGGGAATTTCCGTGAGCAGTGCATCGAAGACCGATCTCTACGCACGTTACCGCCAGGTCGTGAAGGATCAACCTCTGCCCCTGGCGATGGTGGATCTCGACGCGCTGGACCGCAATATTGCGTCCCTCCTTACCGACCCGCGAAAGACGGGGAAGCATCTGAGGATCGCATCGAAGTCGGTCCGGTGCATCCATCTCATCCGGTACATCATGGAAAGGGGTGAGGGGACCGTTCGCGGAATCATGTCTTACACGGCCCGGGAGGGTGCATTTCTTATTGCGCAGGGCTTCGACGACATCCTCGTCGCATACCCCACCGCGCAACCATCCGATGCGGATACTCTTGCCGAGGCCAACCGTGGTCCTGCAACGCTTGCGATTGTGACTGACTCACAGGTTCATCTGGAACGCCTGAATGCCGCGGCGGAGAAGGCGGGGAGTCGAATTCCGGTCGTGATCGAGATTGATATGTCCTGGCGCCTCTTCGGCGGGAACTTACACCTCGGGGTTCGGCGCAGTCCGCTCCGAAACCCCGAGTCGCTTGTTGCGCTTGCCCTGAAGGTGGCGGCCTATAAAGGACTCCGGTTCCACGGGGTCATGGGCTACGAGGCGCAGATCGCGGGACTCGGCGATGATAATCCCTTCACTAAGCTCCAGAATCCCGTGAAGCGCTTCATCCGGAGACGCTCCCGTCCCCACGTCGAGAAGACGCGCCGGAGAGTTGACGAGATGCTTCGCGCGCGCGGCCTTGCCCCGGAGCTCTTCAACGGCGGCGGAACGGGCAGTCTCAACTGGTGTACCTCCGAAAGCGCGCTGACCGAAGTCACCGCCGGTTCGGGATTTCTGGCGAGCCACCTCTTTGATTACTACCGCGACTTCAAACTGGAGCCGGCGGCCTATTTCGCCCTTCAGGTGGGCCGTCGCTCCGACCCCGGCCTCGTGACCTGCCACGGCGGCGGCTACGTGGCCTCGGGTGAGTCGGGTCTTGACCGGCTTCCGAGGCCCTGGCTTCCCGAGGGACTTCGTCTCCTGAGGGTCGAAGGCGTGGGCGAAGTGCAAACGCCGCTTGTCGTTCCGCCCGGCGTGGATCTCGATCTGGGCGACCCGGTATTCTTCAGGCACACGAAGGCGGGCGAACTGGCGGAGCACTTCAATGAGTATCTGCTGGTTCGGGACGACCGAATCGTCGATCGAGTTCCCACCTACCGGGGTATGGGTCAGGCATTCCTTTAATTCAGCGACAGGGGAGTTTTGTGTACGATTACGTCATCGTTGGCTCGGGTCCGTCGGGGGCCGTCATCGCACAGAAGCTGGTTGCGGCCGGTGCGCGCTGCGTGGTGCTCGAAGCGGGGAAACACTACACGGCGGAAACTTTTCCGAAAGACGAGATCGGTTACAACACGTCGCTCTACTGGAGCGGCGCGGCGGAGCTCAATACGGATGCGAGCCTGGTCTTCCTGCGCGGAAAGTGCGTGGGTGGCACGTCGATCGTGAACCAGTGTCTGCTCGATCGCTTTGATGATATCGCCTGGAGGGACTGGAAAGCGGAAGCGGAAATCTCCTTTTTCACCCCCGAGGCGATGGCGCCTCATTATGACGCGGTAGAGCGACACCTCTCGATCACGAAGATCCCCGATCGTCTGCGGAACGGAAACGCCCTCACCTTCATCAGGGGATTCGAAAAACTCGGCCTGGGGTGGGCGCCGATGGAGCGGGGTCAGACGAACTGCAACGTCGAAGGGGGGAATGATTGCATGGCCTGCCTCGGCGGCTGCCGCCTCGACTCCAAGCAAAGCATGCTGGTTACCTTCCTCCGAGAGGCGATCGCCGGAGGGCTCGAGCTTCGGCCGGAATTCATGGTGGACAAGGTGGAAGCGCCGGGAGGGCATGTGAAGGTGCATGGTTCGAGCCCGCGCGGGAGAGAGGAAATAACGGCGCGGCGGATTGTCCTGGCGGCCGGTGTCTTCGGGAATGCTGGCATTCTTTTCCGCTCCGATCTCGGCGACAGGCTCCCGGCTCTCGGGACCCGATTTTCGTGCCACCCGCAGACGATGCATTTCGGTCTGTTCGAAGAACCGGTCGATTCCCATAAGGGGGCCTTCCAATCGGTGAAGTCGAAGGATGACGGGTTACGCAGCAAGGGCTACAAACTGGAGAACGTATTTGCTCCCCCGATTGCGATCTCGCTGCTGGTTCCCGGCTGGGGCGCCGATCACCAGCGCGCGATGAAGCGCTATCGCCACATGGCCTGCATGGAAGTGGCGGTGAGGGACGAGAGTGCAGGAACCATCCGGCTGAACCGTTCGGGGCGGCTGCAGGTGAAGAAGCGTCTCACGCCCCGGGACAAGGCGCGGCGGGAGGAGGGCAAAAACATGGTTGATCGGCTCATGCGCGCGGCGGGGGCCTACGACGTCATCCACGGAGGCTATGGTTTTTCGGTGCACCTCATGGGGGGCTGCGTGATGGGAACCGATCCTTCAAGGTCGGTCGTAAACGAGGGCTTCAGCCTGCACGCCAGCCCTGACGTCTACATCGCGGACTCGAGCGCGTTCGTTAACGCCCCCGGCATCAACCCCTCCCTGACCGTCATGGCGCTCTCGCA
>CBDUXZ010000022.1:0-11924 GCA_965371325.1 uncultured bacterium
ACTTCCCGCCGCTCGGCGGCGGCGGGATCCCCCGTGCATTGAAGCTCGCCAAGTACCTTCCAGCCTTCGGGTGGGAGCCCCACGTGCTCACGGTTCGGGACGGGGTTTGGAGTGCAGCCGACGCTTCGCCCCTTGCCGAGCTTCCGCCCCAGGTAACCATTCACCGAACGCCAATGCTGCTCCCTGGACGGCTGCTTCGCCGGGCGATTCAGGGTTCTTCCGGATCGCAAACCGTAACCGAGGATCGCCCCGCGCCGGAGCAGACCTCGTTCCTCGAGCACGCGAAACAGGTTTTCCGAAAGGTCGCTTACGTACCCGACGAGTTCGTGGGCTGGCTCCCCTTTGCGGTGCGGCAGGCAAAGCGCATCGTTCGTGAGAAGGGGATCGACGCCCTCATTTCCACCTCGCCACCTCACACGGCCCATCTGATTGGCCGAGCCATCAGGAAGGCCACGGGGGTGCCATGGATAGCGGACTTTCGCGACCCCTGGACGCGAAACCCGAGCTTTCAGCATGGCGGGGGGCTGCGCGGCCGCATCGAGGAGCGCCTGGAGCGTGGCGTGCTTGAGAGGGCGACGCGGATTGTGACGGTCACGGACCCCCATCGCGAAGAGATCATCGCCGACCATCGCGACAGGGTGGATCCCCGCAACGTCCTCCTGATCCCCAATGGGTTTGACCCCGAGGACTTTGAGGGCGGTACGCTGCCGGCCTCCCTCGCGCCCGATCCAGGAGTCTTCCGGGTCGTCTACACGGGCGGATGGTTCGACCACCGCTCGCCTCGAACCTTTTTCGCAGCCCTCGCGATGTACCGTGCCACGCGTGGACTTCCACCCATCGAGGCGATCTTTGCCGGCACGACGCAGGCGGAGTTGAGCGCGGAGGCCGAGCGTCTCGGCGTCTCCGCCCTCGTGCGATGCGTTGGGTATCTTGCGGCGCGCGAGTGCTGTGCGCTTCAGCGCAGCGCGGACGCGCTCCTCCTCGTCGTGAACGCGCGTGGACGAGGAGTGACACAGATTCCCGGGAAGACATTTCAGTACCTCGGCGCCGGCCGCCCCGTCCTCGCCTTGTCGCCCCAGGGAATCGTGGCCGACCTGGTGCGCAAGACCGGAGCGGGCTCGGTGGTCGACCCTGATGACGCCAAGGGCGCCGCACGCGCCCTCGTGGCTATGGCCAAAGCGAAGTCGGCAGGCATGCCGTCCAGTGGTGCAGATCCGAGGGCTCTCGTCCCCTACACCCGAAGGGCCATCGCCGAGCGGTACGCCGCTCTGCTCAACAAGGTGAGCCATCCCCCGGCGTTTGGCGGATGAATCTCTTCATTGGCAGGGGCGTGACTGCCCGGGTCCACCTTGGCGGAGGCGCCGGCCCTGGGCGTTCCGTGACGGAACCTGGAGTGAAGCGAGGCGCTTTACATGCAGAATGATGTAACCGCGATTACGGCAAGGGGGAGTCGCTTCTTTCGCAGTGCCGGGTTGGCAGTCGGTACGATCACGCGGGTCGTGCCGTATCCCGTCAAGCTGGCATTGAAAAAGCTCTGGTTCTACGGAAGGGATCGTTATTGTTCCTTTTGCCAGAGCCGTGTCCGCTTTTTTGCTTCGGTCGGGGATATTCCCCGTCCGAATGCCTTGTGCCCGGTCTGTGGATCATTCGAGCGGCACCGATTGGTTTGGCTGTTCTTCAGAAAACACACGAATCTTTTTGACCAAAACCCCAAAAGCATGCTTCACATCGCTCCCGAACCACAAATTGAACGAAAATTTAAAAAGATTCCTAATCTCAGATACCTGACTGCCGATCTTTTTAACCCCGCTGCAATGGTAAAAATGGACATCACCGACATACAATATCCTGATAACTCATTCGATGTGATTTACTGCAGTCATGTCCTGGAACATGTCCCTGATGACCGAGCGGCAATCCGGGAACTATATCGTGTGCTGAAATCTGATGGTTGGGCTGTGTTGCTGATCCCCATTACAGTTGAAAGAACATTGGAGGATCCCTCAGTCAGTGATCCGGCAGAGCGTGAGCGGCTCTTTGGTCAGGAAGACCACGTCCGGCGATATGGCCGGGATTTCAGGAATCGGTTGGAGGAGGCGGGATTCCACGTGCAAGGTATTCCTGCTCTCGACCTCGTGGATCGGGAACAAATCGAATCGATGGGCGTGATCGCGTGTGAAGAGGTGTTCCTGTGCAAAAAAAATCCCCAGCCAGGAACTGTGTGACAAACAGTTAAGCGACGGCAGCCTGGACGTCCCCCCTCCTTGCAGAGTGCCCTCTATGCGACGGGCCGGTCGAGGGAGCGGTACTGGATGGCCTCGGCGACATGGGGCGTCCGGATTCCCGCCGACGATTCGAGGTCGGCGATCGTTCGTGCAACCTTCAGAATACGCACGTAGGCCCGCGCCGATAGGCCTAGCCGCTCGATCGCGCGCTCGAGCAGAGCCATCGCCTCGGGTTTCGGGTGGCAGTGACGCTTCACGTCGCGCGCCGTCATGGCGGCGTTGAAGGCGAGACCGGGCTGCGCGAAGCGCGCCCGCTGCCGAGCCCGGGCGTCTTCAACACGCGCGCGCACGAGGGACGACGGCTCTCCCGCGCGATCATCGGTCAGCTCCTTCCACGGTACGGCGCTCACATCCACGTGCAGATCGATGCGATCCAGAAGCGGCCCGCTGATGCGCCCGCGATAGCGCCGAATTTCATCCGCGCTGCAGCGGCACTCCCGGCGCGGGTCTCCCAGATAGCCACAGGGGCAGGGATTCATGGCGGTGACGAGCATGAAATTGGCGGGATAACGGATGGTCCTCAGCGCGCGGGAGATAGTCACGTCGCGCTCCTCGAGCGGCTGGCGCAAGACCTCGAGGGTGGAACGCCGGAACTCGGGAAGCTCGTCGAGAAAGAGCACGCCATGGTGCGCGAGGGTCACCTCGCCCGGCCGCGGGATGGCGCCGCCGCCCACGAGTGCGACATCGCTCACGGTGTGGTGGGGACTTCTTAGCGGGCGGCGGAGGGTGAGCCCCGCGCCGCGCCCGAGGAGCCCCGCCACGCTCTTGACCTTCATGACCTCGAGCGCTTCTTCGAACATAAGCTTCGGGAGAACCGTCCCGAGCCGCCGGGCAAGCATGGTCTTTCCAGAGCCCGGCGGGCCGATGAAAAGGAGATTGTGCCCCCCGGCCGCGGCCACCTCGAGCGCTCGTTTGGCGTGCTCCTGGCCGCGCACGTCGGACAAATCCGCGCAGGCGCGGTCGTCGCCTGTCTCCTCTGACGGGCGCTCTGCAGACTCGGGTGGCAGATCGCGCTCGTCGTTCAGAAACTCGACCACTTCCTGCAGATGCGTGACGGCGTGAACGGCGATCCCTTCCACGATCGACGCTTCGCGCGCGTTCTCGCGGGACAAGATGATCCCGTCGAGTCCCTTCTTCCAGGCCGCGATAGCCGCCGGGAGAGCGCCGGGAACGCCCTTGACGCTCGCTTCGAGTCCGAGCTCCCCGAGGAGGAGATAGCGCCTCAGGCGATCGGGCTTGACCGTGCCGCCCGCTGCAAGGATTGCGCCCGCGATGGGAAGATCGAACCCCGTCCCCTCCTTGCGCAGGTCCGCGGGGGCGAGGTTGATGGTGACCCGGCTGCCCGGGAACGGGTAGCCGGCGTTCTTGATCGCGGCGCGCACGCGGTCGCGGCTCTCCCGAACGGCACCGCCGGCCAGCCCCACGAGCGTCAGCTGCGGAAGCCCGCCGCCCACATCGACCTCCACGTCGCCGATCGTGGCGTCGACGCCCAGCAGTGCCGCCGTGTGTGCGCTCGCAATCAAAAAACCTCCAACGTCAAAACCCCGAGCCTTCGACCTGGGTTTCGTCGGGAGCTCAGGGCTTCTCTGCCAGAGGGCGCCCACAATGCTAGATGACTGGCCGTGCCGATGTCAATAGAAAGCAGGCGAGGCCCCCGATTGGTTTGTTGCGCCCGCCTCCGGCCTCCAGTAGGATGCTCCCCGCCTGGTTGCCCGCTCTCTTCTCTCGCTTCCGTAAAACGAGGGTCTAAGGTGCTCTACCACGTAAGGATGGCCGCGATCTTGCTGGCGGCACTGACGCCCATGGCTCTCGGAGACGTGCAGTGTGAAGGCGAGCCGGCCGCCCCTGTCGGGGTACGGAAGACGCGTCCCCCATTCGATAGCCAGCGGGCCTTCGGGGATGCGGAGAAGATGGTGGCCATGGGCCCGCGTCCGGCTGGCACCGAAGCGGCGCTCCTCACCCAGAACTACATCATCGCGCAGCTGGAATCGGCCGGCCTCGTCGTTAGGCAAGACTCCTTCACTGCGGCCACGCCGGCGGGCGACCTTCCCATGAAGAACATCATCGGCGTTCTCGAAGGAGAGCAGCCCGGTGTCATTATTATCGGCGCCCATTTCGACACCAAGCGTATTCCCGGCGCGACATTTCTGGGCGCGAACGACGGCGCTGCGGGGAGTGCTGTCGTTCTCGAACTCGCGCGCACGATCGTGGCGGGCGAGAAGCCCGCCTACACGATATGGTTCGTACTCTTCGATGGAGAAGAGGCTGTTGAAGAGTGGAGCTACCAGGATGGTATCTACGGAAGCCGGCACCTTGTGAGTACACTCCGGGAGCAGGGTCTGCTGTCAAACATTCGCGCGATGATCCTGCTCGATCTTATCGGCGATCGAGACCTGACCGTGCAGAAGGAGAGCACCTCCTACGGCAGGTATCGTGAACTGTTCTGGGACTCGGCCCGAGAGCTGGGATACGGCGATTACTTCCTTCCGGAGTATGTAACAGTCGCCGACGATCACACCCCCTTCGCGGAGGCGGGAATTCGCTCCGTGAATCTGATTGACTTCATGTACGGCAGCCGGCAGGTGCCTGGGAAATACTGGCACACGCCCGGGGACACGCTCGAGAACATCTCCGCGAAGAGTTTTCAAATCGTCGGCGAGGTCGTTCTCGCCACGCTGCCGAAAATCGAGCGCCTTATCCACGTCGTCGAGACACGGACGGGCTACTTGCCGCTTCCCGCAGAAGCCGCGCCATTCCTTGCGGAGGAGGTTGCGACGGGGGACGGCGAAGACGCCGTCGGCGAGGTGCTGGGCGTGTCGAAGCCGGAGGAAGAGGAGGTGCCTCGCGCGGCGGAAGAGACCCCCCCGGGCGATACGGGATCCGGGGAAACGGAGGCGGCGCCTGCGGAGGAAGATGCGTCGCCGGGCGATACGAAACTGGAGCAAGAGGGCGCGCCTGCGGCCGGGGAAACGGAAACGCCGGTGGCTGACCCGAACCTCGATGAAACGGAGTCGCCTGCCACCGAGGGGGCGGGCCCGTAAGGCGCGGAGGAAGAGAGTATGGCCACCCGAAAATCGCGCGCGACCCGGACATACCGGGGCGGTAGCTCCCCGGTGTCGCGGGCGAAGCGACAGCCGGCTAGAAAACGCAAGACCAAGCGCAAGACCGAACGTCTCACCCATCTCGACGCGCGCGGCCGCGCACGCATGGTGGACGTGGGCGGCAAAGACATCACGGAGCGGGAAGCCCTCGCATCGGCGCGCATTACTCTCAAATCCGCAACCCTCAAGCTCATCCGCGAAGGGAAGATCGAGAAGGGAGACGTTTTCGCCGCCGCCCGACTCGCGGGGATTCTCGGCGTCAAGGCAACGCCGCGACTCATTCCCCTCTGCCATCCGCTCCCGATTACCAGTGTCGCCTTCGACTTCAAGCGTAAAAGCCGTCCGGTGCGGATCGACATTTTCTGCCGCGTCAAGACACATGCCCGGACAGGCGTTGAAATGGAAGCCCTTACCGGCGTCGTCGTTGCAGCGCTAACCCTCTACGACATGTGCAAGGCGGTCGATCGAGGAATGACCATCGAGGCTGTTCGACTCGAGCGGAAATCGGGCGGGAAGAGCGGGCTCTTTGATCGGGACATCTCCGGCAAGTAGGCCAGCACCGGTCACGGATCATGACGCATCCCGGGAGCCCGGGGAGATCGCGAAAGGCAGGTCATCGGGCTGTTCCGCCGTGCCGCGCCCGGGAAGGCGTCCTGACCCAAAGACGCTGCCCCGATGAGCTCAAAAAAGAAGACCGGGCGTAAGCCCGGCCTTCCCGTTTCCGGCAGGTGATCCCTCTAGTGTTCGATGAGCGTTTCGGGATCAAGCACGGGCTTGTAGTATCGGGGAGACGGGACGGGGAAGAGGATCGTCTCGTAAAGGCCACCCCATCCGCGGTCGGCCGACTGGACGATGCCGTCGGCGGTTCCGAAGGTGATCGCGGTGAATGGATCCCGCTGATCCACGTACTCGACCCACGCGAGGGGGAGCTCCACCCAGAAGGTGAGGTCGTTTACAAGCCCCCTCCTCAGTTTCTTTAAGATCTTGGTCCCATCGCCGTCGTTCTCGTCGTACTGCAGACCGGCCGCCGCGGGCAAGGGTGCGGCGAGCAAGGCCCCCACCAGCGACAGGACGGCAAACCACCTGGTCATGGTTCCCATCTTTTCACTTTTCATCGGCTCAGACCTCCAGCTTTCTTCCCCGGGTAGGGCGCCCTTCCGGCCGGTTCCGAAAAAGCCGCATGCGCCAAAATTCGCCAGGGACTCGGTCAAAAGATGTGCCTCAGGTCGAGAACGTCGGGGTCGAGGGTGGACCAGTCTTCGGGGAGGGGAACGAAGAACGTCCCCAGCTCGAAGATGCCCGCCGCCGTGCGCCGGACGCCGTTGGCAAACCCGTGGCCCAGGCCGTATCCCGTCCCGGTCAAAAGATCGCGCTCGGCGACATCCTGGCCGAAGACCTTCGGGAGCTCGATCCACCCACCGCTTACGTTGTAGGTCCCGCGTGCGAACTTCTTCCTGATTTCATCGAGATATTCGTCTTCCTGGTTCGGATCGAGATTCGGTTTCGAGGGGAAATCATACTCCGGCGGCGGATCGAGCATTTCGCCGCTGTCCTGGTACCCGATGGGATACGTCCGCATCACCCGGAACTCAACGCGTCGGTTCTCCGCGCGGCCCGATCGCGACCGGTTGCTCGCGATGGGCCGAAATTCGCTCTGCGGGGAGGTTGTAATGCGGCTCGGTGCAATTGCGTGGTCCATGAAGTACTGCGCCACGGCTTCGGCGCGCCTCTCGGCGAGGTGGTAGTTGTAGTGTATCGAACCCGGGCTCGACGCGTGCCCCTCGATCATGACCGTCGTGTCGTCTTCCCACGCGAGAATCCCGACGGCCTCCTTCAGACCGTCCGTCTGATCCGGGTCGATGTCGGCCGAGCCGTTGGCGAAGTGAACGCTGCTCAGCAGGATTTCCGGACGTTGGGCCCCGAGTTTGGCCCAGGTGTTCTTGACCGCCTGGCGGGCGGCATCGACGTGAATGTCCGTGTCGTTGTCCCACTCGTCGAATTCAGCCTGGGCTTCATTGAGGTGCATTGACGCCAGGGCCAGATCTTCAGGCGCGCGCTTCAGGGCGCCTGCGCCCTTCGCCCGCTCAATCGACGCTTTCAGCTTGTGGATTTCCGCCTGCGTGTCCTGCCGCGTCGCGCATGCGCTGAGAAACGCACACAACGCCACGAGAGCGACGCTCAGGAAAATCCCGCTCGATCGGTGATGCATGGAACCTCCTTGAGATTGATGGCCGGCTTGTTGCTGCCGGTGATCTCGTCTGAAAAAGGCGGGTCGGAAGTCGCGCACTAATCTGTGAAGGAGTGCATGGTTGTGGACTTCCGTGCGAGTTCCATGGCCTTGCGCGCGAAGGACTCGGCCGCCTGATAATCCAGGGCGTCGTACTCGGCCTGGGCAGCCGTGAGGGCGGCCCGGGCCTTGTAGAACTGGTAACGGCCGTAACGGGTGACGTTTGGCTCAGCCGCGCTCACCGCTGCTTTTGCATCACTGATGGTATCTTCGCTCTCGTGCAGCGACATCCCCATCAGCGGGACGGCGAGGACCAGAATCAGCGGGAGGAGCAAGCCCCGCGCTTTCCGTCTGCAAGTGCTTCGAGTCATGCGGGCCTCCTTTGCAGTTACGGAGATACGAGCACCAGGTCAGACCGGCGCCGCAATGAATGACACAACCCGGTGGAAGGGTAGAACGGTTCGTGGATTCAGTGCAAGGAGATTCAGCGAGTCCGGAGGCGTGCTTAGCGGGCCCTGCACCCCGAGGCGACGCGAACTTCGATAGAAGTTGGACCCGTCCCCCTTCCGTGCTAGGATGGGCCATCCAGGTCGCTCTTCCCCGCGCACGATAGATCAAACCTCACGACATCAACGGCTGGACCTCTCCCTGGAGGACCTATCTTTGGGAGAGTTCAATATGTCCAGAAATTTGCGTGCTTCCACGGGACGCCGGCCTTCTGCCGCATGCGAGAGAGCGATCCCATCAACCAGCACTTCATATGACAAGAGCCTGGCAGAGGCCCTTGCGGCACTCAGATGCGAAGGCCCCCAGGCGCTTTCAGACGAAGCGCTCCTGGCGGTCCTCATCGGAAACCCCACGGCAGGAGGAATTGCAGCGCAGATTCTCAGCCGCTTCCCCGATCCTGCCCGGCTGAGACGCGTAAGCCTCGATGACCTCGCGCTGATCCCGGGACTCGATCCCAGCCGCGCGGCGGCACTTCAGGCGGCTATCGAGCTGGGGAGACGTGTTCTCCGGCGTCCCTGGCCCAGGGGGCAGCGTTTCCGCTCGAGCCGCGCGGTTTACCGGGCGCTCGCCCCCCGCCTTCGGGATCTTCGCCGCGAAGTCTTTTTTGTCGTCCTCCTTGATGGTCGCAACCGGAAGATCGGCGAGGTTCAGGTAAGCGTGGGGAGTCTTTCAGCCAGTATCGTGCATCCGCGGGAGGTCTTTCTTCCTGCGATACGGGCTTCCGCCGCGGCAATCCTGGTCGTTCACAACCATCCGAGTGGTGACTGCCATCCCAGTCCGGAGGATCGGGAAGTGACATCTCGGCTTCGAAGGGCCGGCCACCTGCTCGGGATCCGCGTTTTGGATCATCTCATTATCGGGGAGAGTTCCTACTACAGCTTCGCGGAAGAGGGAGCAATGGCTGAGACGCACGCGAAGGAGCCGCTGGTGGGAGACTCAGGTTACGGTCTGGATCGGCCGAATAGATGGTAGATTAGAGATAAGGGGCGGCGGCTTGCCTGGTTCGCCCCGGGAGGGACCATGGGGCCCAAGAGGATCAGGGAAAGGCGCCGTTTCGACCGAACCCCGTTCGTGATCCGTGTCGATTACCGAACGGTGGACGAGTTCTTCTCGAATTTCTCCTCGGACATCAACGAGGGTGGGATGTTCATCGAGACGACCAAGACGCACACGCCCGACACGCCCGTTCGACTGGAGTTCAATCTCCCGGGCTCAGCGGATACCGTGACGGTGAACGGGAAGGTCGTATGGGTGCGAAAGCACGATGAGGCCCTGCAGGGGCCTCCCGGCGTGGGCATTCAGTTCGAGAGCCTCTCTGTCGAGGCGAAAGAAGCGATCAACCGCATCGTGAGAAATCTGAAGACTATCTGATCCGGCGTTCTCAGAATGGAATTTCGTCGTTCGGCGACACCGCGGCGGCGACGGGCCCCTCCGCCACGGTCGAACTCCCACCGTAGCTTCGTGCGGTGTCACTCGCCCTGGAGCCCAGCATTTGCATGGTGCTCACGACGCATTCAGTCGTCGCCCGCGTGGTCCCGTCCTGATCCTGCCATTCGCGGGTCTGTATGCGTCCCTCGGCATAAATGAGCTTGCCGGGCGTGAGATAGCGTCCGCAGATCTCCGCGAGCTTCCCGAAGGCGACGAGACGATGGGTTTCGCGCCGCTCCTCGCTCTCGCCCTCCTTGTTCTGGCGCTGAGTTGTTGTGACGAGGTTGAAGTTCACGACATCAAGGCCCGAAGGAAGCTGTCGCGCCTCGGGGGCCTGTTCGACCTTTCCGATGAGAATGGCCTTGCTTATCTCGCCGCCCTCTCCGAGCACCTGCACGTGTGAGGCAATGACCTCCGTCATATAGCGTTTGTTGCCGTCGCGATCCTCCCACTGGCGGGTTCGAAGACGGCCCTCGACGTTCAGCTGCTTCCCCTTGGAGACGTTCTTCGCGCAGTACTCGCCAAGCTGCCCGAAGGCGGCGACGCGGTGCCATTCGGTGCGCTCCTCGCGGTCGCCGTTCTTGTTGTTCCAGCTCTCCGACGTGGCGAGGCTGAAGTTGGCGACGGAATTTCCGGAAGGGAGGTAACGCACTTCGGGATCGCGTCCCACATTGCCCACCAGGATTATCTTGTTCACGCTAGCCATACATTCCTCCTGAGCACCGGGCTCTTCGAGGGCCCGGCCCTTATTGATCGGATCTCTTTTGTACGCGGCAGGACGGGCGCGCGTTGCCCGGTGCGCTTGGGGAGCAATCTGCTCCGGCGACGAACCCTTTACTGGAGGGAAATCCTTGCGAGAAGCAAGCCTTGCCATCCTAGCATCCGATCCGTTGAAGTCAAGAAACTCCGTCGAGAATCCGGGTTGTTTAGCGCGCAAGATTAGTATGCGCTTGTGTTTGACAAGGGATTCCCCGACGGCTAGGATAGCCGCGGCCCAGAGGGTGATGGTTTTTCGCGCTGCGAGACCGGGAGGGTGGGCTTGAGCATCGCCGATGCGGTCCTGCTGGGAGTTGTGCAGGGGCTCACCGAATTTCTACCGGTTTCGAGTTCCGGCCACCTGGTCCTCTTCGAGCGTTTCCTCGACGGCTTCGATCGCTCGAATGCGCTGTTCTTTAACGTCACGCTGCACCTCGGTACGCTGCTATCGGTCATTGTGCACTACAGGCGTGACTTGGTTGGCATGATCCGGAGGTTCCTTAATCCCTCCGGGGCGTTGAGCGCGGGTCAAACAGCGCGAACGGCCTCCGGATCAATCCCCCCCACAAGCCCCGACTGGCGGTTCGTCGGCCTGATCATCCTTGCGATGATTGCCACGGCGCTGGTCGGCTTCCCCCTTCGCGATTTCGTTCTTGCGCTCTTCGGAGACACGTCCGGCGCCGCCCCGCCCCTGATGGGCGATGCCCAGCGCCTGCGCGTGGTCGGGCTGGCGCTCATCGTCACGGGGCTGCTCCTGGCCGCCAGTGAGCGCCTGCAGATCGGAAAGACCGGGCGAGAAAATCTCGGATGGAAGGACGCCCTCCTGGTGGGCGCAGCACAAGGGATCTCTGTCCTACCCGGAATTTCCAGATCCGGGGCCACGATTTCGGCGGCCCTTTTTCGGGGGGTCGATGGCGCACAGGCGGTGAGGTTCTCCTTCCTCCTGTCCGTCCCGGCGATCTTTGGCGCTGAACTTTACGCTTTGCTGACCAGATCCGGCGCCCATGCGGTGTCGGTCGCAGGCACGGATCTCCCCGCCTATGTCCTGGGGACTCTGACCGCCTTCGTCGTCGGATTACTGGCCATCCGGATCATCGTCGCGACAGTGCAGCGGGGGAAGCTCGTCTACTTCGCTGTCTATTGCTGGATAGCGGGCGGAGCCGTCATGATCCTTGCCTGACGAAGGCATGCGCGCAGAGCCCGGGGGGGGTCCCATGGCGCGTTCAGCCAAGCGTGACTGGATCCGGCGCGAGGTCGTAGGCCTGACCCTCGTTGCGGGGTCCGTCTACCTCGTCATCAGCCTTGTGAGTTTCTCGCTCGAGCAGGGCGCCCCGCCAAACCTCGGCGGTCCGGTCGGCGAATTCCTGGCGAACATCCTGTTGCAGTCCTTCGGGCTGGCCGCGTTCCTGATTCCTTTCTATGGCGCCGTGGCCGGGGCGCGGCTCCTCGGAAATCACCCCATCGGCCCATTGACCGCACGCGTGTCGGGGGGAGCGCTGCTTCTCCTCTTTGGGGCGATCGCGCTCTCGCTGCTCCTCCCATCCATGGATGCATACCGCGCCGGTGGATTCATCGGTGGCTGGATTGCCCAGCGCCTCTTTCTGGAGGGGCTGGGGCGTG
>CBDUXZ010000023.1:0-11732 GCA_965371325.1 uncultured bacterium
ACACGGCCGACCGTCCGCAGCTTTCGGACGAGATCACGCCGCAGGGCGGGCGCCGTGCGCACGGCGATATTCTGCACGACCGTGGGATCGATGCTGACCGTCCCCGCCGGCGCCGCACCCCCTTCGACGGGACAGACGGGTACCAGGTCCATTCCCATGGGGGACTTGCCGGGCGCATCCCGGACGTAGGCGGGATCCATCGGCGCTCTCCAGTAGAGCGCCGCCGCGCCGCCGGGACAGGGGCCGTCGGCTTTCGCGGCGTCCCCGGGTTTTCCGGCGGTCATCGCGGTCTCACCCGCCATCCAGCCGCGCGCGAGGAGCCCGCCAAAACCGGCAAGGGCCGCAACGATCACGTATGAAACAAATCGTCTGGCGTTCATCGCAGTTTCTCCCCTGATGCGGCTTCAAGGGCCGCAAAGGCCATGCGGCGATCAGCCACGGCCCGGTTCAGCTTCAGCTCAGCGTCGAGAAGGCGAATCTGGCTGTTGACGAGGCTCAGGAAATCGACCTTGTCGACCTCGTAACCGATGCGGCTCGACTCGAGCGATTGCCGCGCCTGGGGCACGAGTCCCGTTTCGAGAAGCGTCACCTGGCCCTCAGCGCGCTCGAGCTCCGCAAAGGAGGATCGCACGCGCGCATGAAGCGCCGCTCTCTTCGCCCGGTAGGCGGCCTTCGCCCGACGCACCATCGCGGACTTCTCGGCCACGATCTCCCGCCACTTCCCCCGGTTCAGCGGGAGACGAAGCGTTATGCTCGCTCCCACGAAGTCGTCGCCATCGACGGGATCACTCAGGCTCGCCTGGCGGAAGCGGTAGCCGAGGCCGAGATCGAAGTCGGGGAACCCTTCACGCCTTGCCGCCTTTTTCAGACGTTCGGCCTCCTCGATCTTCGCGCTCAGCGCTCTGAGGGAAGGACTCGTCTCTTCCAGGTTGTCGAGGAGCGGTGCGAGATCAGGCAACGCGGCCTCTTCACGGAGATCCGCCGTTCGTGTAAGCCGGCTGCCGGGGGGACGGTCGAGCAGGGCGTTCAACCGGGCCTCCGCCTGCGTGAGGTCTCGCTCGCGCGAAAGGCGCTCGTCGAGCAGGCGCGACAGCTCCACCTGGGCCCTCAGGACGTCCTGCTGAAGACCCCTTCCCACCTCGTATTTCGTCTCCGCGATACGCGTCAGATGGCGAATGAGGTCGATGTTCCGGTCGGTAATCTCGAGCGCCCGCTGGGCGAAGCCGAGCTGCGCGAACACGTGCTCGACCGCCGCGGCCACCAGGCGCTGGCGATCGTCGAGCGCCGAGATCGCCGCATCCGCTCCGGCGCGTGCGGCCCTCTTCCGGTTGCCGAGCACTCCCGGGAAGGGGAATCGCTGTGCAAGGCGGATCTGGTTCCCGGACATGGGTGTCGAACTGAAGTTGAAATCGCCGACGGGTACGTTGACCGCTTCGTATTGAATGCGCGGATCTTCGAGGGCCCCCGCCGGCCCGACACGATGCGCCGCCGCATCTGCTTCGGCCTGTTCGACGGCGATATTCGGATTCCCGCGTTCCGCCTCCGCCAGACACCAGGCGAGTGTCAGCGGATTAGGCGGCTCCGCGCGCGCCTCCCATGCGGAGAGCGTCTGAAGCGCGCCGATTACAACGAGCACCCAAAGGGTGCGGGACCATCCCGACATGGCGTTCCTCCCATGCTCTGTTGGTGCGGCGTGACGCGCGGTGAAACAACCGCGTCACGCGAGAGCACGAACGAGTCAAGTCCATCGGTCCGCGGGATGAGAGCGGACCAGGGACGTCACCTGGAAGAACGCGTAATCAGATCAGGAGAGGCAGATTGTTCGGAGTGCGATCGTTTAAGGCGAGGGACTCATCCGCCCGAATCGAAATCGAGCGATGTGAAGAGATGACAGCAAAAAGATCGAAGGGAGGGGAAACGTGGGCCACCGGGACGGAAAGATCGACCGACAGCGACCCCTGGGAGGTGATCGCCTGGCTGAGGGTCGCGCAGTGGAAATCGCAATGCCCCGGGTTGTCAGGCGCGGGCGCGAGCGGAGGAGACGCCGTGCCCTCGGTGTCGGCGCAACAATTGTGGGCTGTCTGATCGGCTGGTGCCTGGGGATTTGCGCTTGCCCTGTCGGCGAAGACGCAGAGGGGCGCCTGCAAGAAGAAGGCGATCGCGATAATGACGGCCGAGGTTTTCATCACCGGCATATTATAGTGGAGGCCAAAGCGCTTCACCACCCGTCTCTTTCCGCCTGGGCCGGCCTAGACGACGGCCAGCCATGAGGTAAACATAAGAACGGTCGTAAACAGGGCGCTCACGATTGCGGCCTGAACAACCGGCCGCGCGGGCCGGAGGGTCTCCATGGGAGGGGCTCCTTTCTCCCCCGTGGTTCTACCGCCCCCTCTCCTGCTTATCGGCGCCCGGCCGCCTGAAACTGAGCGATCCTCCGGGTATTTCTCGGGAAACACCCGTAACTCTTTGCACCGGCTTGTGTTTCAGCCTCGCAGAATCCCTCCCCCCCACGCCCCGAAAGGCAGGCTCCCGGCTCATCCGGACTTGATGGCGCTGTAGAGGGCAAGGGTTCCAAAAACCGTCGGGAACGCGCGACGCTTCGCGGCTCTGCGAAATCCGGCCGACAGGAACAGTTCGGGTAGCTCACCCCGCGCGTTTTCCGCGGTGTTGTCGAACCCGTCCAAGAGGCGAATCGACATAAAGAGGGCCCCCATGAGGGGGTTCGCGGGCTTCCCCCAATCGGCCACGTGAAGCTCTCCGTCCGGCTTCAGCACGCGGAATGCTTCCACAAGCGCCGCGGATTTTTGGGCCCGCGACAGATGATGGAAGAAGAGACTCGAGAGCACCCGATCAAAAGCTTCATCCGGATAGGGGAGCGCGGCGGCAATGGCCCGATCAAAGCTTACCTGGATACCGGCGCCGAGCGCCTTGCGTTTCGCAATTTCGATGATCTTCGGGTCGCCATCCACACCCGTGACCTGTGCGCCGGGATGCGCCTCCTTGATCCACAGCGTGAGCGTTCCCGTCCCGGAACCCAGATCAAGAACACGCTGGGTGCCGCAGATGCCCGCCTGCTTTATGAGCGCACGCTTGAAGGTCCGCTCGCGCGTCGTCAGGCGAACAACGGGATCATAGAGGGCAGTCAGGAAACCGTAACCGAGGGCGGGAACGTATCGATCCTTCTCGGAGGGCAACGCAATCACCTCGGGATCGGACGCGCAGAGGTTCAGGGGAAGACCTGCTTGAACGGCTTGACGTCGTAGGAACCAAAAACGCCGCGGGTCACGTAAGGGTCGTTCCTTGCCTGCTCAACGGCGGCCTCGAGGGAGTCGGCTTCGAAAACGATGAGCGAGCCGCTGCCGTCGGTGAAGGGACCCGCGATGATAACCTTTCCGGCCCTGGAGAGCGGCTCGAGATACGCGAGATGCTCAGCGCGGAACGACTTTCGCCGATCAGTGCCCTCCGGTCCATCGTGGCCGATAATGACAAAGAGGGATGCCATGGATCACTCCCGGGCGGGATCGATCCGGCGGTAGAAGCGCTCCGGATCGGAAATGATCCCGCGAAAGAGGTTCGGGTGAAGAATGTCGGCGAGGACTTCGAGGCTGTCGACGATGCGCTGACTGGGGCGGTTGAACAGCGCGTTCCCGTCTGCCGCAAAGACGCGGCCATACCTGACGGCGGGCAGCTCGCGCCAGCCCGGAAGTGACGCGAGGCCCCGGGTCTCATCGGCCGCGCGTTCGAGCCCGATTCCGCAGGGGGCGACAATCAGGACCTCCGGTGAATACGACACCACCTCTTCCCAGGCCACGCGCGCGGCCTTGCCCGACCCGGCCTGTGGCTCGCCCCCCGCTTTGCGGATCATCTCGGGAATCCAGTCGCCCGAGAGGATCAGTGGATCGGTCCAGTCGAGAAAGGTCACCCGTGGCCGGGTGGCCGCGCCCTCACCCGCCAGTGTCTCGACCTGCCGGACCCGCGCAAGGAGATCGGCGAGCAGGCGATCGCCCTCGGTCCGGGCGCCCGCGGCCTCGCCGACCCGCCGGACGTCTTCAAGGACGTCCGCCAGTGAGTGCGGCGTGAGGGAAAGAAGCGCGGGCGCGTAGTCCGGAACCGTGGCTTTTACATCTTCCAGCGCTCCCTGGACGTCCACCGTGGTCACGGCGCAGATGTCGCAATGATCCTGTGTAACAATAAGGTCGGGCTTGAGGCGCGCGAGTAGATCGGCACGGACCCTGTAGACCGGTTCCCCCCGCGCCCGCAAATCGCCGATAGCCCGATCAATTTCGCCGCTCGAGCGGTCGGTGTCGATCTTCTTCTCCGTGAGCTTCGGGAGATCCCGCGCCTGGGCAGGCCAGTCGCACTCGTGCGACACGCCCACAACCCGATCTCCGATGCCGATCGCAAACAGGATCTCCGTGCTGCTTGGGAGAAGGGATACGATTTTTCGCGGCGGATGAGCTGCCATGAAGGGTTCCTTCCCGGACAATCCTAACACGGTTTTCCGCCTTCTCATGCCCGTGCGAGATCTCAGGGCTTCGCTCCCCGAATGATCTGAAGATCGAACACGAAACGCAGAGCATCACCTGCCCGCCAGGCCCGGGGACCGGACCGTTCTCCGCGCGCCACGGCTTCGAGGATATCTCTCGCCTGCGCGGCGTCGCCCGGTGCGGGATGGACGCGGTTCATCCACTCATCGAAATCCATCTCACGGGGCACAATGTCGATACCTTCGAACCGCAGACCACAGGCGGCGAAGAGATCACGCCACGCATCCGGCGCCACTGCGCGGGTGTGGGAGGGATCACGGAGCCGGTCGACGGTCGTCATCGTCTCGGCGGCGACGGGATCCGCAGGCAACGCCTGATCCTCGATGATCAGGCCGCCCCCCGGAACACACGCGCGGGCCATCTCGGAGAGTACAGCAGCGGGATCGGGAAAATGATGGAATGAGCGGCGCGAGATCACGCGATCGAAGCTGGCATCGGAGAAGGGGAGGTGCGTCACATCTCCCAGGATGAAGATCACATTGTGCGCAACCTGTGCCGCGACGATTTCCATCCCCCGGTCAATCATGGCAGGCGTGAGATCGATCCCGACAACGGTACGTACGTGGGGCGCGAGGGCGGCGGCAACGATGCCCGGACCGCAGGCCACGTCCAGCACGCGGGCCTCATCCGTGAGCCGCGAGCATGCGACGAGCCTCTCGAGGGCGCCGCTGTCGGTCATGACAGGGCTTCGGGAAAACTCCTCCGCCTGCTTTTCGAACGCCGCGCGCACTGCTTCGCGATGCGCGCCGGCGCCATCTTCTCGAGACCCTCGCCCTTCCGGCACCACCTACTCTCCCGGCGCCCTCACCGGCGCTCATCCTCGAACCGGATCTCAAGAACGCTGCCGCCCTCGAGAAAGACGCGCGCCTGAACGTCCGGTTCGCCGGTAACATCCCATCCGAACGCGAACGTCTCCTGGTCACTACCGGCGTCATAGACCGAAGCATCCGACAGAAACCCGTTCGCCATGAACCACGCCTTGATACCGTAGAGATAGTACCGCCCGTCCACGGCCAGCTCCACGCTCAGCCGGCTGTCGCCGATCCGGATCTTTCGCAGGGGCGCTTCCGCACGCTCCCATCCTGTTTTCGAGAGAAACGGATATCCACGCACCCGGCCAAGGTGGTAGTCGAGGCCGAAGGGGGAGACGGGAGGCTCCTCCAGATCGCCTCTATCGGGGCGCTTCTCGGCGAGGAGCGCGTCGTTCCGACCGTCCGGAAAGACATTCGTCTCGATCACATGCCCTTCCTTGCCGAAGCGTACGCTCCACTTCCTGATCACGAGATGATCCGCAATGTAGCCAAATTCCATCCGGCGCGGCGTCGAGATGGCGTCGATGTAGCCTTTCGCCACCTTGATCGTTTGAGTTCCGCCCGTTGATAGTTCGATCTTGTAGGTTTCAGCCCCTAGCAACGCCTCGAGTTCCTCACGCTCATCGCCGGTAGCGATGCCGCGCACAAGTGGTGCCGAACTCTCCCATGCGTCTTTCGTGAGTGACGCCTCGACAAGCCCTCCGATCTTTCCCGGATCTTCGCCACCCGACCAGCGAGTGAAACTGACGGGGGGCCAGCCCAGCTTGAATACGAGGCCGCCGCTCGACCGACCGGCGGATGCCCCATCGGGCGCTAGCGCGCCGGCGAGAAGCAGCAGGCCGCAGACTCCCGCGATGGTTCGCCAGTTGTTCCAAGATCCTGTCGCGTTTCTCATATCACGCCTTCTTACTTGCCAGAATTGAGTCCGCAGGATCGCGCGTCAAGAAAAATCCGCCTTGACTTCGTTGTCTTCCCATCTTCGATAACGATCACCCGCTCCAGGCGAAGCGAGTCTTCGAAGCGGATCCCGTTATCCGTAAGCTCCACTGTCGCCGCCATGATGACGCGGTTCGGATCCCAGTATATGACCCGGCCGTCGCCCTCGCGCAGACCCTGCGCCTGCCCTTCACAAGCCGGCAGCCCGATCTCCCATGTGTCGAGCCCGGACCACGCGCGCCGCGCCGCATCCTCGAAGTCAACGCGGGGTGCTTCGGCGGGAAGCGGGTTCATGAGCACGCGATCCGGCGGACGCCCCCGCAAACGACCGTTGATCCGGACGCGAAGCCATGTATGTCCCGATGCCAGGTAGGTTTGCTCGTTCCCCCACTCGCCGACGACATTGCCGGGGAAGGGCAATCCGATGACGTAGGTCCATCCCCGAACTTCCGGTGCCCCAAGCCGGCCCTCATCGTCGGCCTGGTAACGGTGGTATGTGACAAGGCCCCCCTTCCCCCGATCGGCGCGGACAACGAGCGTCGCGTGAGAGAGGGGACGGAGCGTCTCGGCGTCGAGCACCACGCTTCGGAGTGCACGTTGCCTGGTCTCACGGGCCAGTATGCAACCGCTCAAACCGGAAATTCCGAGCGCCGTGACGAGAAGCGCCAGGACGCCGCCGGGGAGCTTCATACCGGAACGATGGACAGCTTCCGCCAAGGCCGCTCCAGCTTCTTCCCCTTCACGCGATGAAGCGCGCGAATGAGCACGGCACGCGTGTCACGGGGATCGATAATATCGTCGATCATCCCGAGCTGTGCGGGAATATAGGGGGTGATCCCCTTCTTGATTCGATCGACGAGCTGCTTCTTCATTTCCTCGGCCTGCTCTCCGGCCGCCTCCAGCATCTTCCGCCCGAAGATCGCGACCATCCCCTCCGCCCCCATGACGCTGATCTCGGCGCCGGGCCAGGAGACCAGAAGATCCGGTTCGTAGGCGGCTCCGGCCATCCCGTAGTAACCCGCGCCGTAAGCCTTGCGCACGATGACGGTGAGCTTGGGGACGGTGGCGTTCGAGACGCGGTGTACCATTTTGGCGCCGTGCCGGATAATGCCCGCCTGCTCGGCCTTCGAGCCGACCACGTAGCCGGGCGTGTCCTGCATGAAAACGAGCGGAACGTTGAATGCATCGCAGATGTTCACAAAGCGTGCGGCCTTGTCGGAGGCGTTCACGTCGATCATTCCGCCGAGATACATCGGATTGTTCGCAACGATACCGACGGGTATCCCGTCGAGCCGCGCCAGCGCGGTGACGATGTTTCGCGCCCATCGCGGCTTGATCTCGAAGAAATCTCCGTCATCCACGATCGCGCTGAGGATCTTCAGCATGCTGTAGCCGCGGCGCGGATTGTCGGGCACGATGGTGAGCAGGCTCTCCTCGCGCCTGTCGGCGGGATCGGTGCAGGCAGCGACGGGCGGCGTATCCTCGCAGTGGCTCGGGAAGTAGGAGAGATATTTGCGGATGGCCTTCATGCAGGCCTCGTCGTCGTCCACTTCGAGATCGCCGCATCCCGACACCTCGCAGTGAACCTTCGAGCCTCCGAGTTCCTCCTCCGTTATATCTTCGCCCACCGCGGCTCGCACAAGGTAGGGGCCCCCGAGCGCCATGGAGCTTCTCCCCTTTACCATTGGAACGAAATCGGCGAGGCCGGGAATATAGGCGGTTCCGGCAGCGCCCGGGCCTACCATGGCGGCCACCTGCGGGATGACGCCGCTCATGACGCTCTGCTCCCGGAAGAGGTAGCCGGTGTCGGCGAAGATGCTCGCGCCATAGTCGTTGCTCTCGCTGCTGCTCCCCCCGTAGCCGCCCCCGTCGGACTGGATGCGCGCGCCGCCGGAATCAACCAGCCAGATGATCGGTATCCTTCCCTTCAGCACCATGTTCCGCAGGCGCGTCGCCTTGGTCTCGCCCACCCGGCCCATCGATCCTCCGAAGACCGTGAAGTCGTACGCGATCACACCGACGTGACGTCCATCGATAGTGCCGTAACCGGCGACAAGGCCGTCGGCCGGACTCTGTTCGGGCTTCGTCCCGGGCTGCTTCCCGAGGATACCGAACTCCTCGAAGCTCCCCGGGTCGAGCAAAAGATCGAGCCGCTCGCGGACCGTGAGCTTGCCCCGGTCGTGCTGGCGCTTGATTCTCTCTGGACCGCCCAATTCGAGCGCCTTGGCTTTCCGGGCGGCGACCTCATCCGTCATCTGCTTCATTGACATGTTTTCTGACTCCTTGCGGGGAACGACCTGAAATGTGACCTTTGTGCATTCTTATATGCCGCGCCCGCCCGGCCTGACAAGGGGACCGTCCCCCCGGCTTGGCAACTCAGAACCAGCCATCAACGCGGGGGTGGACTGTCCCCGTTCTACACGAGGCTCGAAATGACCGCTGACAAACAGGCGCGGGCGGCTGATCTCCTGGCAAGTGTCGAGACCTTCGCGCGGCAGCGCGTGGCGCCGACAGCCGCGGCGCGCGATCGCGAGGAGCGCTTCGATCGCACTCTGTGGGCTGAGCTCGGTAAGACCGGGCTTCTGGGCGCACTCCTGCCCGAGGACGACGGCGGCCTGGGTCTCGATTTCGGCACCACGGCCAAGGCCCTCTACGCACTCGCGCGCGAGGGCGGCGATCTTTCGCTCTGCATTTCCCTGACGCCCGCGCTCTCCCTCATCAACCTGACGCTTTGGCGACTCGGAACAGCAGATCAGAAGCGCCGCTTTCTGCCGGGCCTGATCTCAGGCGCATGCGTTCCGGCCGTGGCTTTCTCCGAGCTTCCACACGGCGCAAATCCCAAGCATCTCGCGACACGGGCCGTCCGGTGGAAAGACACCTGGACCATCGACGGCCGCAAGGCCTTCTCGACAAACGGCACCGAGGCGGATCTGTACCTCGTGCTCGCCGTTACCTCGCAGGAGGACGCGCGAAAGGGGTTCAGCACCTTTTTCGTGGAAAGAAAAACGCCGGGCCTCAAGGTCGAGGAAAGGATGGCGATCGATTTCGTTCGCGCCGCGCCGCACGCGATCATCTCCTTCACCACCTGCCGGGTGCCCGAGGCGAACCGGGTGGGAACGCTCGGCGGCGCCATCGATGAAACATCGCGCGTTCTTCGCAACGGCGAGGACGCCCTCGGCGCGTCCACGCTGGCGGGCCATTTCGCGCGGATTGTCATGCTCGCCGCGCCGCACGCCTGCCAGGCGGTCGAGAAGGATCCCGAGAAGGCGGCGGCGCTCGGCGATCTGCAGGTCGCCGCGGCCCAGGCGCGCCTTCAGGCCAGGGAGGTCGCGCACCTTTGGGAAGGACGAATGACGGGGGCATCCGGAAGCGCGGGGGCCGGTAGCGCGAACGACAACACCCTGCTCACCGCCCTTCTCGCCGGCCGCACGGTGACTGAGCGTTTCTCGGATCGGCTTGCAGCTCTTCTCGAGGATGCACCGCCCGAGGCAGGAAGTGACCTCGATCGGGCCGTACGCGATCTTGCCCTGGCAAAGATCGGCGGCGGCGTGGCGAAGCGCCAATTGCAGCGCCTTGGAGAGCGTCTCGCGCGTCGCGGGTAGTCGCCAGCGTAACCTGGCAAAGGCGCTAAAGCTCAAGGGGAAGATCGAGTTCGACGACGCCCTCTTTACCGTCCAGATGATCGAGCAGCTCGTCACGGTCAATGCGCCGGAGACGCTGGCCGAGATTGAGGACTATCACCTCCGGAAGGGCGCGAGCGCGATGGCGGTGCTCCCGGCTGAAGGGATAGCGCAGCCACCCCCATATCTTCAGCGGCATTCGCTTGAAGAGGTTTCCCTCGTGGCAGGGATCGGCGGGGAAGTCGCGTGACCAGCGAAAGCGGCCGCCGGCATCCGTGACAACAGCCTCCCAGCTCAGCTTCGAGAGGCCCTCGTCATTGAACCGCATGCGGATGGTGATCGGGAAATTGGAAACGGGGCGATCTTCGTTCTTCTTGACGACGGTGCCGTTCAGGATCACCTGGATCGGCGGGCAATCGGCGCGCGCCGGGGCGGGCAGGAGCAGAACGGCAGCCAGAAGCGCAACGGCAGCCAGGCGGACGCCCATCAGATACCGATCCCCTTGGCGATGATCGAGAGGTGAATCTCGCTCGTTCCTTCCGGAATGGTCAGAAGCCGCGCGTCGCGAAAGTAGCGCTCGACCGGGTACTCCTTCATGTAGCCGTAGCCGCCGTGCACCTGTACCGCCTCCCATGTTACCCGCTGCGCCATCTCGCTCGAGAAGAGCTTCACCATCGACGCTTCCTTCATGCACTCGATCCCCTGATCGAGCATCCAGGCGACCCTGTAGGTGAAGGTGCGGGCGATTTCGATCTCCATCGCCATGCGAGCAAGTTTCGAGCGGATGAGCTGGAATTTCGCGATGGGCTGCCCGAAGGCCTCGCGCTGTTTGGCGTACTCCAGGGCCGCCTCGTAGGCGGCGCGTGCCACGCCGCAGCTTCGCGCCCCGTAGATGGCCCTCCCGCCCCGCAGGTTACGCGTCACCATCGAGAAGCCGCCTGTCTCGGGGCCGAGGAGCGCCGAGGCCGGCACACGACAGTCTTCGAAAGTAATCTCGGCGGTATCCGCCGAATGCTGTCCCATCTTGCGTAGCTTCTTGACGCCCTTGAACCCCGGATTGTCGCGATCAACGATGAAGAACGCCATCCCCTCACCGCGCTTCGAGGCGTCGGTGTACGCCACAACGAGCGCGTAGTCGCAAATCGTTCCATTCGTGATGAACGTCTTGGCGCCGTTGATAACGTAGCCGTCCCCCTCACGCCGCGCGGTGGTCTTGATCCCCGCCGCGTCGGATCCCGCCCCCGGCTCGGAAAGGGCGAAGGCGCCAACAAGCTCGCCCCGCAGTGCGGGCTCGAGGTAGTTCTTCTTCTGAGAATCGTTTCCCAGAGCCAGGAGCGGATAGGTCGCCAGGCTCTGCTGCACGAGAAACCCCGCTGCGATGCCCGCGCTGACGCGGGTCAGCTCCTCCACGAAGATGCACTCCATGATCTTCGATGCGCCCGCCCCGCCGAACTCCTCCGGGTAACACATGGCGATGTAGCCTTGCTCTCCAAGGATCTTGTACAGCTCCTTGGGAAACTGCTCGGCTTCCTCCGCGGGTTCCACGTAAGGCGCCACGACCCGATCACAGAAATCCTTCACCGTCTTCTGAAAGATGGCCTCTTCTTCGGAAAGGCTGAAATCCATGGGTTGTTCCTATTTTTGCTGGGTTGACGCTGGGCCCGCCGGTGTTCTAATCAGAGGGCGCGGCAATACTGCCCGATCCCGGCCAGGGAGTCCGTCCGCCGTGAAAACGCACGACGCTTTTGATGACAAAATCTTCCGCAAGGCGCTGGGTTGCTTCGCATCAGGCGTCACGATCGTGACCAGCGCCCGGG
>CBDUXZ010000024.1:0-11658 GCA_965371325.1 uncultured bacterium
GCGGTGGCCTCGGGGAGCTTCCAGTAGCCCTGCATGACCTGCTCGCCCCGGGCGATGATCTCGCCGATCTCGCCCCGCGGCACTTCATTTCCCTTCTCGTCGACGATCTTGATCTCCGTTTCGGAGAGGGCACGGCCGCAGGACTCCAGACGGCGGACTTTCTCGGGCGGTCCGTCGAAGACGTGATCCTCGGGCATGAGCATTGACAGCACGGCGACGGACTCGGTCTGCCCGAATCCCTGGAGGAACTTGCACCCGAAGATCTGCATGGCCTTTCGGAGGACTTCAAGCGGAATCGCCGAGGCGCCGTAGATCACGTACCTGAGGGTGCCGAAGTTGACCTTCTCGATGCCGGGCATGTTGAGGAGGAAGAGGATCATCGCGGGGACAAGCAGGGTGTGCGTGACGCCCTCCTCGTTGAAGGCCGTGATGACCTCGGGGGGAATGAAGTCGCTCTTGACGATCAGCGTTGCGCCCTGGGAGAGCGTCGTGCAGGAGGTGATAACGGCGGCGGCGTGGTAGACCGGCGCGACGATAAGCATGCGATCGCCGGGTGCGCTCGGGAACTCCCGCGCCACCTGCTTGATGTTGGTCATGAGGTTGTGGTGGGTGATCATCGCGCCCTTGGGGCGCCCCGTGGTGCCGCTGGTGTACATCTGCCAGACGAGATCCTTCTCGTTCACTTCCACGTCCGGCTCAGCGGGGGAGGCGGCCGCGATCCACGCCTCGTAGTCCAGATAGCCCTGGTGCGAACCGCCAATGCAGATGTAGTGGCGCACCTTGGGGAGGAGATGCTTGATCTCGCCGATGACGGGCGCGAAGTTGTCGGCCACGATGATTGCCACGGCCTCGCTGTTGGTGATGATGTACTCGAGCTCGACCGGCGTGAGCCGGTAGTTGAGCGGCGTGGTCACGGTGCCGGCCTTCCCGTTGGCAAAGTAGAGCTCGATGAACTGGTTGCAGTTCTGCGACAGCACGGCGACCCGCTCACCCTTCTTGATCCCGAGATCGATGAGCGCATTCGCGGTGCGGTTCACGCGCTCACTCAGCTGCGCGTAGGTGTATTCCTTCCCGCCGAAGGTCATCGCGATGTCGTTGGGGCGGGTCTGGAGTTGTTGGCGGATCAGGTCGCCTGCGCTCATGGGGGGTCTCCTTTTTTCTGAGAAGTTCTTCCTCCCCTTATAAATGAACCCCGCTCAGGAGATCAAGGCGTCCGGCGCCTTGCAACCCCGGCGCAGCAATGGGTATAAGGGCCCCACTTACCGCATTCCCGGAATGGACCCATCCCCCGAGGTGCCGATGGGGGCTGTTCGCGGGCCGATCGCGGAAAGGACGGATGCCCCTGAAACTCCCTGTTTTTCGCCGCGCCTCTCTTCCGGCGTTTCCCGGATGGAAGCTCATGCTGGGCCCTGGCATCGTCTGGGCGGCCCTCGCCCAGGGCACGGGGGAGCTAATTTTCTGGCCCGCCATCACGGCAAAATATGGCGCGTGGTTCCTCTGGCTCATCATTCCCGCCAGCCTCATGCAGTTCGGCGCCTCGGTGGAGATCGGCCGCTATACGATCATTACAGGCGAGACGATCTTCACGGGATTCACGCGCCTGCGCCCGGTGGCCGCGGGTCTTCTCTGGGCGGGCATGCTGGCCGCGACGCTCTGGTTCGGCGCCTTCGCGAGCGCGGGCGGCACGGCCCTTGCCACGCTCACCAACTTTCCGCCGGGGTGGGATGATCGCGCGCGCACCATCTTCTGGGCGGAGGCGACGGTCGCCGTTTTCTTCTGCGTTCTTGTGGGGAGCCGCTATGTCTACGGCTTCATCGAGCGCTTCATGATGGCCGTGGCGGCAATCAGCCTCATCGGCGTTGCTGTCGCCGCCACGCATCCCCGCGTGCTGGCGGAGGCGGGAGGCTTCTGGGGCGCCATCGTGACGCCGCACGCGGGATTCCCGCCCGACTGGGAATCGAACGACATCGAGAACTTCCTGACGAGCCTTGTCTACGTGGGGCTCGGAGGTTTCTACACCTTCATGTACGCCTACTGGCTGCGGGAGAAGGGCGCGGGCATGGCGGGGCGGATGGGGCGCTTGTCGGGGCTTCGGGGAGGGGGGGAGCGGGTGGAGCTTTCGGGCTTTCTCTTCGACGACACGGGTGAGAACCGCAGCGCGTTCACCCGCTGGCTTCGCTACGTGAAGATCGACAACGGGATCGGGGTCGCGATCAATCTCGTGACGGTGCTTCTCATGTGCTGGCTGGCCTACGCGCTCTTGCTTCCCGAGGGGCTGGTGCCGAAGGACTGGGAGCTGGCCGTTGTGCAGGCGAAGTTCTTCGAGGTGAGCTGGGGGCCCCTGGGGAAGATGCTCTTCCTGTTCGTGGCGGCCGCGTTTCTGGCCGATACCTGGGTGGGGGTGACCGACGGGTTCGCCCACATGCACGCCGACTGGACCTGCTCGAATTTTTCCTGGGCGCAGCGCGCGGGGCTGCGGAAGGTTTATCTCGGCTGGGTCGGCCTCATCACCCTGGGCTCGGCCGTCACAATTCCGCTTGCGCCGCCCGGGCCCCTCATCGCCATCGGCGGCACGATCAACTTCTTTTCGATGGCGGTCTACATTCCGGTGTTGTTTCTTTTGAACCACGTCTACCTGGCCCGGGAGCTTCCCGGGTGGACTCGCCCCTCCTGGGTGTGGTTCCTGTACCTCGGTATCAGCTGGCTGTTCTATCTCAGCGTATCGATCTGGTACCTGAGCGTGCGTCTCGGGTAGGGGAGGGCGGCGCAGAGGGAGGGGCCGGGGCGATCCTGCCGCGGCCCTTGAAATCCGCCGGGGGCGGGTTATCCTAGCTCTCCCTTGGGGGCGCGTAACTCAGCGGAAGAGTGCCATCCTCACACGGTGGAAGTCGCAGGTTCAAATCCTGCCGCGCCCACCATTTTTCAGCTCATGGCCCAGTAGCTCAGTTGGATAGAGCGGCAGCCTCCGGAGCTGTAGGTCGCAGGTTCGAATCCTGCCTGGGTCACCATTATTAAAAGGGGACGTTGCCCTTTTTAAAAGGGCAACGTCCCCTTTTACATTAGGAGATCGTGGGGGCATTCCGTCATAAAAAGGGCAACGTCCCCTTTTACATGGGGGCATTCCGTCACTCGGCGGACACCGTAAGTTCAACTCAAGCAATGCCGGATCGGACCGATTTCATAAGTAGAAGTGGATAGATCTTTTAGGAACGCATGGCGGGACCTGCTGCAAATTGTGCGCATCGGCTGCGAATCAATGAATAACCTGCATGGCGGATACCGCAACAGCGCAGGATCGTTACGAAACGAGAATAGGCACGGATCTTGCTCGCAAAAAGGGGTCTACAACGCGTTGATAAAAGGCCCCCCTGGGAGAGGCCGGGGATGGGGTTTCTTCCACGGCTCGAATCCCATGGAATGGCCGTCCGGCCTCAGGGTAGCCGAGGGCCGGCATCCAACTCGGTTTCTTTTTCCTCGTGAGGTGGTCTCCCCACGGTTGAGCAAGGCACGGAGGGGGCTGGCCCGCATGCACGACCGGGACCTATCCGACAAGGATTCGGAACCTTGAAGCAAATACCCTCGCTCTCTTGCCCCGACGGTGATCCTGCCGACGGGGCGCCGCCCGAGCCCTGCCACCAGCGGCTTTCCGAGCACACCATCGAGGTGGTTTCCGACTCCGGAGAAGGCGCGCAGAAGTGCGGCCAGATCTTCGGGCAGGCCTCCGCACGCATGGGTAACGGCGTCTGGACGGTCGAGATCATCCCGGCCGAGATACAGCCTCCGGCGCGCACCTCGGCCGGGGGAAGCGGCAACAGAATCCGGATCGGGAGCGCGCCTGTCACGAACTGGGGCGACCAGGCGAACCTTGTGGTCGCCTTCAACGAACAGGTCCTCCTGGGGCGCCACCGTCTGGACGCGCTGGCCAAAGATGCGATCATCCTGCTGGATAACTGCTGGGCCACACATGACGACGAGATCATCCGTGACCAGTGGCAGCAGGCCATGAAGGAGCTGGCGGGCCAATCCTACAGGTTGATAGAGGTCCCTATAGAGGAGACGTGCCTCGATCTCATGGAAACGCCTCGCCGCGGCAAGAACATGTTCGTCCTGGGCCTGCTGGCCTGGATCTACCAGCGGGACGTCCCGCTGATCCGGGATCTCATCGCGGAGTCCTTCCGCAAAAAATCGGCCGAGGTCGTAAAGGTCAACCACGCACTGCTGGATCTGGGATATCAGTGGGCGGACGAA
This sequence comes from uncultured bacterium, assembly GCA_965371325.1. Classification (GTDB taxonomy): domain Bacteria; phylum JAUYMQ01; class JAUYMQ01; order JAUYMQ01; family JAUYMQ01; genus CBDUXZ01. Next base: position 4,249 of record CBDUXZ010000024.1, read on the forward strand.
CATCTGGATATGCGCTTCGAGATCCCGTGCACCAAGCCGGACCGGCCGATGGTGGTTACCAACGGCAACCAGGCCGTGGCGCTCGGTGCGATCGCGGCCGGGATGGATCTTTGTGCGATGTATCCCATTACACCGGCGACCTCCGTCAGCCACTACCTCGGAGATATCTTCGAGGAGTTCGGCGGCATGGTGCACCAGGCCGAAGATGAAATCGCCGCTGCGGGCGTGGCGATCGGCGCGTCCTACGCGGGGAAGGTCGCCTTCACGGTCACCTCGGGCCCCGGGCTGGCGCTGAAGACTGAATTTATCGGCCTTGCCGTTATGGGCGAGATTCCTCTCGTGGTCGTGGACGTGCAGCGGGGAGGGCCGAGCACGGGGTTGCCGACGAAGGTGGAGCAGTCCGATCTGCTCGCGGCGCTGTACGCCCAGCCCGGCGACGCGCCGCGTGTGGTGATCGCGCCCGCCACTATCGAGGAGTGTTTCCACTTCATGATCACCGCGCGCCGAATCGCGGAGACGTTCCGGTGTGTCGTCATCATTCTCTCGGACGCAAACCTCGCCTCGGGGGTTCAGCCCTATGATCGACCTGAGATCGATCCGCGGTGGATGGCGGCACCGGTGGATCAGAGCCCCGTGCCCCCGGGCACCCGGCCCTACGATTGGGATCCCAGGACCGGCCTGTCGCGCCGGGTCATACCCGGCCAGCCGGGAGGAATGTTTACCCTCACGGGCCTCGCCCATGACGAGTCGAGCCAGGTCGCCTACGAACCGGAAATCCACGAACGCAGCTCCGCCATGCGGAGCCGGAAGCTCGCGGTGCTCCAGAGCACGCTGCTGCCGCCGCCGGTCTACGGCGACCCGGAAGGGGATCTGCTGATCGTGGGGTGGGGCAGCACCAAGGGCGCTATCGAGGAAGCGGTGGATCGCGCGCGGGCCCAGGAACTTCGGGTCTCCTCGACCCACGTTACCTTTCTCTCGCCGCTCCAGCCGGGACTGAAAGAAATCTTCGGCCGCTTCGACCGCGTCATGACGGTCGAGATCAACTACAGCGACGCGCCCGACGCGCCCTTCATCACGCCGGAGAACCGGCGGATGGGCCAGCTCGCCTGGCTTCTCCGGGCGCATACCCTGGTGGACGTCGACTGCTGGAGCCGTGTGCCGGGCCAGCCGCTTCAGCCAAGACGGATCCACGAAGCCATACGGACTACTCTGAAAAGGGGGACGAGCGCATGAGGGGCGACAGCTGCTCCCTCCTCACGGTGGGCGTTGACGAGGAGCGCGAGTACAGCCTGCCGGACTATACGGGCGCCACGCCGCGCTGGTGCGCCGGCTGCGGCGACCACGGTATTCTGACATCGGTGGAGCGCCTGCTCGAGGCAGAGCAGCTCCCACCCGAGCGGATCGTCTTCGTGTCGGGCATCGGCTGCTCGAGCCGGCTCCCCCACTACGTGAAGGCCTACGGGTTCCATGGTATCCACGGCCGGGCGCTGCCGGTTGCGACCGGCATCAAGCTGCACCGTCCCGACCTTAACGTTTTTGCCGTCATGGGCGATGGCGACTGCTGCTCGATAGGCACAGCCCACTGGATACACGCCATCCGCTACAACATGGACATGGTGGTGCTGATGCTCGACAACGAGATCTACGGCCTCACCAAGAACCAGACCTCACCGACGACGCCCCAGGGGTTCCCGAGCAACACGCAGCCCCGCGGAAGCTATCTCCCCGCCCTGAATCCCATCGAGACGACGCTCGGCGTGAACAACGCTTCCTTCGTCGCACAGACGGCCGACTGGGCGCCGGCGCATCTCTACGCAGTCATCCAGGCGGCTTACCGGCACCGCGGATTTTCCTTCGTGAGGATCCTGCAGCGTTGCCCGCACTACTCGACCCCCATTTTCGAGCCGATGATTCGCGATCCTTCGCGGGTGGAACTGCTCGTCCACGATAACGGCGTGATCGTGCCCGATCTCGAAGGCATCTACGAGAACCAGCGCCGACACGATCCCTCCAACCTCGACGAGGCCCGCAGGCTCGCCGGGGACGAAGAAAAAGTGCGCCTGGGTGTCTTCTACCGCAACGAAAGCCTCCCCCGTTATGAGGAGACACGGCACCTGCCGTCGCGTTCGGTCGAGGATCGGATCAGGTTGCTGAACCAGGAGTTCGACCGCCATGCCGTCTGAAGCCGATCGTCTCGATCTCGTGGGCGAGGCCCTGGGACGCCTCTGGACGGACTATAAGGAAGCGGCCGCCCTCGGGGCCGACGAAGTGGACGGGCTTCTTCGATCGACGGGAGCCACGGCGGAGGAGAACGGCCGGCCCGCCTTCGCGGCAACGCTGGGTTCACTCGGCAGCGCGTACTTCGACGTCGACCGTCTCGCACCGCTGTTGGCGGGAGAGGCAGCCCCCGAAGGACAGGCCCTCGAGGCGATGAAAGCCGCGGGAGCCGTGCTGCGGGAGATCGCCCGCGAGCCGGATCCATGCTCGGTCAATCTCCCCGCGGGCGGAAGCCTCGCAGACGCCGTCGAAGGCGCACTCGCCCGCCTGGGGCGCGCTTTCGGCGCGGCGCACGTCGTGGCGCTTGCGCGGGCGGGGCGCTACGAGAAAAAAGAGCACCACGATTGGCTCGCCTCCTATCCGTTCTTCCGCTGGACGCGGCGGGAGCGCCAACGCGTGCCTCCCCTCGTCGTGACCCTCGTGGGCGCGGACCTGCGGGCGGGTGGCCTGGCTGAGTTTCTCGACGGTAGGATGAAGCTCGTGCTGCTCGGCCGGGACGACACGGCCCCTCCCGCGCCCCTCGTGCGACTCACCTCCCCCGGGATCTATCTCGCCCAAACCCACGACGGCGCCCAGCTGAAAAACCTTTCCGCCTGGTCCGGGCCCGGCATCGTGGCGTGGGTGCCTGAAAGCAGCGCGGCCTTCGTACACGATCCCGCTGCGGGCCCGGCTCTCGGCGCCCGAATTCAGATGCTCTCCGAAGCGAGCGCGCCGCGCCGCGGACTGGGCGGACTCAGCGCCGCGCAACTGGCCGATGAGCTGCGCCAGCTCGAGGCGCTTGCCTCCGCGACGATGTCCGATGCCGCGCTCGCCGGGAGGTCGAACAAGGACCCTGTCGATCGGCTGGCCGCGTGGATCCTGAGCCAGGCGAACGTGGCCGACGACGCCGCCAAGAACGAATAATGAACCCGGCCTCCCTCGTGCTATCCGCCGGCATACTGGGCGGCGTGGGGCTGGCGTTCGCGCTCCTGATTGCGTTTGCCCATCGCCAGTTCCATGTCTGGGAAGATCCCCGCTTCGAGGGCGTGACGCAGCTGCTTCCCGGAAACAACTGCGGCGCCTGCGGTTTTCCCGGGTGCCGGGGTTTTGCCGAAGAGCTGGTGACGGGGAAGACCAATCCGGCCACCTGCACGGTGATGAGCGCGGAGCAGCGTGAGGACGTCGCCGATTACCTGGGCGTCGAGGTCGGCACGGCTATTGAGCGGGTGGCGCGCGTGCTGTGCGCCGGCGGCCGGGACGTGGCCGTGCAGCGGGCCGCATACGTAGGCCTCGAAACCTGCGCATCGGCGGCCGCGGTCGCTTCGGGAGGGAAGGGGTGCACCTGGGGCTGCGTGGGTCTTGGCGATTGCGCGCGCGTGTGCACCTTCGACGCGATTTGGATGAGCGACAACGGTTTGCCGGTGGTGGTGCCAGAGCTGTGTACGGCCTGCGGCGACTGCGTGGAAGCCTGCCCGAAGGATCTTTTCGTCCTCATGCCGGAGGAGCAGAAGCTGCTCGTGCAGTGCCGGAACCAATTGGAGGGGGAGGCGGCCACCGACCTCTGCCAGGTCGCCTGTAACGCCTGCAAGCGCTGTGAAGCGGATGCGCCGGGCCTTATCACCATCCGCAACGGCCTCGCGGTGATCGACTACGAGCGGTACGATCTGGCCAGCCCGGGCGCGACGGCCCGCTGCCCCACGGATTGCCTCGTGTGGGTGGAGGGACAGCAGTTCCGGGAGGGCTCGGAACAACTCAAGAGAGCGGCATCATGAAGTTCGGGAGGCAGAAAAACAAGGGCGCGGAACCGCCGCGCTTTCCGGGTATTCCGGTGGCGCTCGACGGCAGTCAGGCCGTGGTCGAGATGGAGACGGCCGCGAGCGATGCCGCCGGGGCATACCCGATCACGCCGGCGACACAGATGGGCGAAGGCTGGGCGGTCGCCGTTGCGCAGGGAAAACTGAACGTCAACGGAAGACGGCTCCTTTTCTTCGAGCCCGAAGGCGAGCATGCCGCCGCCGCGGTGACGGCCGGCATGAGCATGGTGGGGCTCCGGGCCACGAACTTCTCCAGCGGCCAGGGAATTGCCTACATGCACGAGTCGCTCTATGCGGCGGTGGGCAAGCGGCTCACATACGTGTTGAACGTGGCCTGCCGGGCGATGACCAAGCAGGCGCTGAACATCCATGCCGGCCATGACGACTATCACGCCGTCGACGACACCGGTTTCTTCCAGCTGTTCGCCAAGAACGCGCAGGAAATTGCGGACCTGAACCTTATCTCCCACCGCGTGGCCGAGCTGTCGCTCAATCCCGGCATCTGCGCGCAGGACGGATTCCTCACGAGCCACGTCGTCGAGTCGGTCATGCTGCCCGAGCCCGAACTCGTCAAGGCGTTCCTCGGCGATCCCGCAGACACTATCGCGTCGCCCACGCCGGCCCAGAAAATGGTCTTCGGGGAGAGGCGCCGGCGGATTCCCGAAATGTTCGATCTCGACTATCCCGCGATGATCGGCGTGGTGCAGAACCAGGACAGCTATGCCCAGGGCGTGGCGGCGCAGCGTCCGTTCTACTTCGATCACATCAGGGAGATCGCCGACGGCGCATTCGACGAGTACGCGACACTGACGGGCCGGCGCTACGCGCGGGCCAGCGGGTACCGCCTCGATGACGCCGAATACGTCCTGGTCGGCCAGGGCTCGATCGTGTGGAACGCCGAGGCGGTCTGCGACTACCTGCGCGAAACCCGGAAGCTCCGCATTGGCGTTCTTAACGTGACGATGTTCCGTCCCTTCCCCTGCGACCTTATCGCGGCCCTCCTGCGCGGGAAGAAGGCCGTCACGGTGCTGGAGCGGGCGGATCAACCGCTTGCGGCCGACGCACCGCTTCTGCGGGAGATCCGCGTTGCCCTCGCGAAGGGGGTCGAGAACGGCCGTTCCGGAGAGAATGTGTCCCACGCCGGCGTGCCATCGCTACGTCCGGCGGAAGTGCCTGATTTCTTCTCCGGTTGCTTCGGGCTCGGCAGCCGCGACGTACAGCCCGGCGAGCTGGTCGCGGCGGTGGAGAACATGCTTTCCGCAGGGCGCCGGCAGCGCCAGTTCTATCTCGGAATCGACTTCGTGCGCCCGGGCACGCGTCTGCCGAAGCTCGAAATCTGGCAGCAAGAGTTGCTGGCTGCCTACCCGCGTCTGCCGGATCTTTCCATCCACGCGACTGAACATCTCGATCTCCTGCCGAAGGGCTCACTGGCGATCCGGATCCACTCCGTGGGGGGCTGGGGCGCTATCACGATGGGGAAAAACCTCGCCCTTACGGCCTCCGAGCTTCTCGGCCTGCACATTCAGGCCAACCCCAAGTACGGGTCGGAGAAGAAGGGGCAGCCCACCACCTTCTACGCGACGCTTGCGCCGGAGCCGATCCGGATCAATGCCGAGCTTCGCCACGTGGACGTCAGCCTCTCGCCCGATCCCAATGTTTTCCGCCACTCGGATCCGATCGCGGGGCTGGCGGAAGGGGGCGTCTTCGTTCTGCAGAGCGATCAGGAGCCTGGGATATTGTGGGAGAGCCTGCCGGCGGTGACGCAGCGGGAGATCCGGATGCGGAAGATACGCTTCTTCGCGGTCGACGGATTCTCGATCGCGGCCGCGGAGGCATCTGATGTGGAGCACCGGTACCGGATGCAGGGAGCCGCGTTCATGGGGGCCTTCTTTCGCACCTCACCGCTGCTCGATCGGGGCGGGCTCGACGAGTCCCGCCTTTTCGAGGAAATCCGCAAGCAGCTCTCGAAGAAGTTCGGACACTTGGGGGTGCGGGTGGTGGAGGACAACCTGCGCGTTATTCGCCGCGGCTATGACGAAGTGCGCGAAGTGGACTACGCAGCGCTCACCGACAAGCAGGACGAGCAGGGCGCACTGCCGGTGATGCCGACGGCGCTCGAAGCCGGCCAGGTGGCAGCGGGCATGCAGAACGCCGGCCGGTTCTGGGAGCAGGTAGGATTTCTCTACAAGACGGGAGAGGACGGAATTGCCGACCCCTTTGCAGCGATCAGCGCCATTCCCGCCGCGACGAGCACCCTGCGCGACATGACCGACGTACGGTTCGAGGTTCCGGAGTTCGTGGCCGAGAGCTGTACCGGCTGCGCGAAGTGCTGGGTGCAGTGTCCCGATGCGGCCATCCCGGGCCTTGTGAACAGCGTTGAGGATCTTCTCCAGGCCGCCGTGGCCGAGTACTCCAATGGACGGACCTTCGACCGGCTCCGTCCCGTGCTGCGCCCCCTCGCGCGTGAAACGCAGCGCCTGCTGGCCGGGCCGATGCGCGACATTCCCGAGGCGCTGGGCCAGGCCTACACCGCCGTCGCTGACCGGATGGGAATGGAACCCGAACGCCGCACCGCCACGGATGCGGAGTTCGCGGTGATCCGCGCCGCCCTCGCCGAGTTCCCGCTTGCCAAGACCTCGCCATTCTTCGAACTACCGGAGTCGAAGGAGAAGGGGAGCGGGGGGCTGCTCTCGATCACTATCAACCCCGAGGCCTGCAAGGGGTGCAACATCTGCGTCGAGGTCTGTCCCGACGGCGCGCTGATCCCCGTCAAGCAGAACGAGGCGATCATCGATCGGCTGAGACGGAACTGGGCCCTCTGGCAACGTTTGCCCGACACCGACGACCGCTACTTGAACGTGCGGGACCTCGAGGAGGGAATTGGCGTCCTCAGCTCGCTTCTTCTCAAGAAGGATAACTATCACTCGCTGTTCGGCGGTGACGGGGCCTGTATGGGCTGCGGCGAGAAGACCGCCATCCATCTTGTCTACTCGGCAGTCAACGCCCTCATGCAGCCGCGCGTCGCAAGTCATCTGGATCGGATTGAAGATCTGATCTCACGCCTGGACCGCAGGGCCCGCGAACTTCTCGCGGCCGACGCCGATCTCGAACAGATCGAGAGGGCCGACCCGGACAGGGCATCGGTCCCCCTCGGGCAGGAAAAGCGCGAGGTGGTCGAGCGGCTGGCCCGGATTCTCCACGACCTGAAGGACCTTCGCTGGCGCTACACCGAGGGCCCGAGCGGCAAGGGGCGCGCAACACTCGCCATTACCAACGCAACCGGTTGCTCTTCGGTCTGGGGGAGCACCTATCCCTACAACCCTTACCCGTACCCCTGGGT
>CBDUXZ010000025.1:0-11359 GCA_965371325.1 uncultured bacterium
CGGAGTACAACCTTGCGGTTGTCCTGAAAGAGGTCCGCCCCGAGCTCCTGAAGCGCGCCTCAGGCCGGCTGGCCGGCTGGCGGAACTCGGGCCTCGACTTCCCCCTGTTTCTCGATCCCGACTTCATCCGCGCCGGTCTCCGGCTCTTCCCCATCGAGTTCGCCGAGATGAGACGGGGGCACCGCATGCTCTACGGGCCGGATCCGCTTCTCGCGCTGCCGGAGAGGAGTGAGAACCTCCGGACGCAGTGCGAGTACGAGCTTCTCGCGAAGCTGCTCGCACTCAGACAGGAGTACGTCGAGGCCGCGGCCGCGGCCCCGAAAGTTCTCACGCTGGCGCGGGATTCCCTCAAGCCCTTTCTTATCGTTCTTCGTAACGCCCTGACGTTGCTTGGGGAATCACCCAAAACACATTTAGCTCATGTGCTGGACCGCGTGGAGGCGCGTTGGGAGCTGGCCCTTCCGGCGTGCCGGCGCCTCCTGGCCGTTCGCGCGGGGGACGAGAAGGTGTGGCGGGATGAGATCGATGCGCTCTTCGGTGCTTATCTCGACGAGGTCAGCGCCGTGGCCGAGCGGTTTCCGGGAGCGCCGGAGAGGGAAGCAGCGACGTGATGAAGCGGATCTGCTGTGGGCTTGCCGCCCTGATGGTTCTTTTCGGGTCCGATGCTGCGTACCCGGCCCCGGCGGGTCCGCCGATACCCGCGCCATCGGGTTTTGTCACGGACAAGGCGAACGTCATTGATGATGATCGCGAGGAGCAGATCGTGGCACTTCTCGAGGATCTCGAGCGCCAGACGGGGGTCGAACTGGCGGTGCTGACGTTGCAGAGCACGCAGCCGGCCGACGACGCCGAATACGCCCGGCGGGTGTTTGATCGCTGGCAAATCGGAAGCCGCGGGGCGCATCGGGGCGCCCTCGTGTTTCTCGCCGTACGCGACCGGCGCGTCATGATTGTACCCGGCCCCCGGCTTCATCAACTCCTTCCCGAGAAACAGATCGACGCGATCATCGACGAGTATTTTGTGCCATCTTTCAAGAATGGGCATTACGGCCGGGGGATTCTCGAGGGCGTGTGGGCCCTTGCGGAGCAGATAGCGATCGACGCGCGCGTGAAGCTCGAGCATACGCCACGTCTCGATGAAGAGACGGATTCAAAAACGTTCCGGATGCAGACGTTCGGAACGTTCATCAGTGTGCTGGTGGCGCTCCTGGTTGGTAGACTTTTTTTCACGGCGTGGAAGGACTATCGGCGGCAGACAGAGATCAAGGGGCGCGGGGGGCCGGAGGATCCGGGTTCACCGGGGAGCGATTTTGGCAGGCGCCGCGACGGCGGGTTCGGCGGCGGAAGAGGCGGTGGGGAGCGTTCGTAAGGCCCCACGCCATGGTGATCGTGGAGGGGATGATGGACGAGTCCGTAGAGAACGCCGCGCGCCTGGTATCCGAGGCGAGGCGGGTGGTGGTGTTCACGGGCGCAGGGATCTCGACGGAGTCGGGGATACCGGATTTCCGGAGCCCCGGCGGAGTCTGGGACCGGTTTGATCCAACCGAGTTTACCTACCAGAAGTTCGTGGGGAGCGAGGAATCGCGGCGAAAATACTGGTCCCTGTCGAAGCTCTTCTACGAGCCACTCGTGGCGGCCCGGCCCAATCCGGCCCACGAAGCCATCGTAGCGCTCGAAGCGTGGGGAAGGCTCGACTGTGTCATCACCCAAAACATCGACGGCCTTCACCAGCGCGCCGGAACCGCACCCGAGCGCGTCATCGAAATTCATGGGACGGCGCTCACCGTGTCGTGCCTCTCCTGCGGGGAGCGGGTCTCCCGAGAAGAGGTCCAGGCGCGGGTCGAAGCGGGTGAAGAAGTGCCCCGATGCAAGGCCTGCGGCGGAATTGTGAAACCCGACACCGTCTCCTTCGGTCAGTCGATGCCGGAGCGTGAGACCGCCGAAGCCTTCCGACGGGCCGGTTCGTGTGATCTATGCTGGATCATCGGCTCGTCTCTGGTGGTGACGCCAGCGGCGCACATTCCCGTTGCGGCTTCCAATGCCGGGGCGAAGCTGATCATCCTAAACGGCTCTGATACGCCCCTCGATACGATCGCCGACGTCATCCTCCGGGGCAAAGCCGGTGAAACAGCCCCTCGCATCGTGGCCCGCGCACGCGTGCTCGCGGGAGAGGGCGCTTGAAAGCGCTTGCCGCGCTCCCCGCCGATCGCCTCTTCGATCTGGTCGGCATGGGGCTGAACGCCGTTGACACGCTTGTGGTCGTCCCCGAATACCCCTCCTTCAACAGCAAGGTTGAAATTGAGGATCACATGCGCATGGGCGGTGGGCAGGTTGCCACGGCCCTTGTCGCATGTGGACGCTGGGGACTCCGGACGAAGTACATCGGCGCCGTGGGCGAGGATGAGGCGGGACGATTTCAGGAGGAGTTACTGCGCGCGGAAAAAATAGATCTCTCGGATCTCGCTGTGGTGCCGGGGGCATTCACCCAGATGGCGGTGATCATTGTTGAACTGCGATCGGGCGAGCGGACGATTCTGTGGCGAAGGGACGAGAAGCTCAAACGCGAGCCCGAGATGCTCACGCGGAAGTCGATCGAGGCGGGGCGCGTGCTCCTGGTGGACGGCCATGAAATTCCGCTCTCCGTCCGAGCGGCTGAAATGGCCCGCGCCTCCGGCATGCCGGTGGTGCTCGATATCGATTCCGTACGGGAGGGAAGCCGCGCGCTGATCGCGCTGGTCGATTTTCCCGTTGTCAGCGAGACCTTCGCCCCTCGTCTGACGGGTATCAGCGAACTCGTTCAAGCGCTGCGCGAAATACGGAGGCTCTCGCCGAAAGGGTTTGCATGCGCAACGCTAGGCCGTCGGGGGGCCGTCGTTCTTTGCGAAGAGGGAGAATTACGTGTTCACGCGGCCGATGTTAACCGGTGGATACAACGGGGGCAGGGGATGTGTTTCACGGGGGCTTCGTGTTCGGGCTGGCGCAGGGGTGGGATCTCGAGCGCACCATGCGTTTCGCTACGGCGGCGGCTTCGCTCAACTGTACGGCTTATGGTGCAAGGGGTGGAATAAAGAAGAGGGGAGAGGTGGAGCGGGTGGCGAAGGGAATCCGGATCGAGCCGCTCAGCGCTTCCTGAGAAGCCCCGGAAGCACCTCTTTGGCCGCGTTGATGGGGACCGCGAAGCCTATACCTTCGGCACCGGCGGCCACCGCGGTGTTGATACCGATGACCTCGCCGGCCAGATTGAGGAGCGGTCCGCCAGAGTTCCCCGGGTTGATCGGCGCGTCTATCTGGATGAACCTGAGCTTTGACTTCCCGCGGCCGCGATCCGAAAGCTCCCTTCCGATGAAGCTCACGATCCCCGACGTCACGGTATGGGAGAGGCCGTAGGGATTTCCCACGGCAAGAACGAGATCGCCAATCTCCACCATTCCGGAGTCGCCGAGGGGGAGAACAGAGAGTTCGAGTGCCGGCTCAATCTTCAGAAGCGCAAGCCCGCCTTCCTTGCTCCGCCCGAGAACCTTCGCGCCATACTCGCTGCTCTTCCCGTAACTGTTCGCCATCGTGATGATCCTGATCTTCCGGCTTCCCGCGACAACGTGATCGGCGGTGAGGACGTAGCCGTCCGCACGGATGATAAATCCGGATCCCAGGGAGGTGCCGATTCGCGGAAGCGGGATCCCGAAAGGGAGAATACCGAAGGGATCACTGATGGCGCGCTTCAGTGTCGCCTGGGTACTGAGGATGGTGACGACTGCCGGATTGGCCCGGCGCGCGAGATCCGTGAAGGTGTTCGCCCGGATGGGGAAGTCACGGGAGAGTGCGCCCGGGGGGAGCTCGGTCCAGATCTGCTCGCTCTGGGTGGCCACACCCGCCTGGCCAACCGCGCTTGCTGGGGATAGAAGCGGACCCCCGCCTGCCTGCCGCGCGTCGGCGTGGCAGGAGGAGAGGAGCGCGCCGGCGAGAAGGAGGTACAACGTGCGGATCGCGGGCCGGGTGAGAGTAGTCATGGGTGGAACCTAACAGAGAAGATCACCGGTCGCGAGGGAAAGGTCGCGTTGCCGGAGGCGCCGTCGCGGGTTAAAGTCGGCCGGACATGTCGCTACCCCCGCATCCAGTCCCCCATCCGTCACCCGGCGCTTCGAACCTCGGCGAGCTTTTGCGTGGCCCGTTCATCTGGGTCACGGCAGCGAACTTTACCTACTTCCTCTGCTTTGCTTCCTTTTTCCTCTTGCCCCAGTATCTGCGGGATCTCGGTGCGTCGAAGGACGAGATCGGAGACATCTTCGCCGTCTTCGGCCTGACGGGGATCCCGCTCACGCCCTTCGTGGGAATGCTCATAGACCGCTACCGGCGGCGGCCGGTTTTTATCTTCGGCGCGATCCTCATGTGGGGCGCGTCAATCTCGTTCGCCTTTGTGGATGAACTCTCCTTTCTCCTCTACGTCCTGAGAGCGCTGCAGGGCATCTCCTTCGCGTGCTGTTTTACCGCGGCCACGACCCTGGCGGCGGATCTCTCACCACCCGACCGGCGCGCGCAAGCGCTCGGGATCTTCGGAGTCTTCACGCTTATCACCCACGGGCTTGCCGTAATCATCGCGGAGTTCATCGTCTCTCATCTTGGCTTCAAGGGGCTCTTTTACATCGTATCGAGCTGGTGCCTGCTCGCGGCGCTCCTGTTCACCCGGGTTCCGGAGACGCGGCACAGCCATACGGGCCTCCGTGGCTCCAGCCTCCTGAAGCTGGTGACCAGCGCCGCGCTCTTTCCGCCGATCGCCGTGGCGGCGCTTGCCGGTGTTGGGTTCGGAGTTGCGCTGACCTTCGTGCCGGTGCTCGGCGAGGTCATTCGCATCGAACGCGTCTCCGTCTTTTTCTTATCTTACGTGGGGGCGGCGATTTGCGTCCGTATCTTCGGCGGGCGCCTCGCGGACGTTTACGGCAGGAAGGCCGTGGCCGCGCCCAGTTTGGTGATCCTTGCCTCATCCATTATCGGGCTCGCGTTCATCGGGGGAGAACCAGGTCTTGCGCTTGCGGGATTGGCTTTTGGTGCGGGACACGGGTTGCTGTACCCTGCGCTGAACGCGTTCGTCGTGGACGTATCCCTCCCGGAAGACAGGGGCAAGGCGATGGCCCTGTACAACGCGGCATTCAACCTGGGCATAACGCTGGGCGCTGTCGTCTTCGGCCGCGTCGCGGAGGCGGAGGGCTATGATACTATGTTCATCGTCGCGGGCCTGACCGTGCTCTTTGGCCTTCCCTTCTTTCTGGTTCGCTTCGAAAACAACCCCTGATCCTCCCCGCAAGGAATACCCTCTTAATGTACGAACAGTCCCGTGGGCAAGAGCGCGAGGCGCCTGGCGCGTTACGCCTCCCGGAAAACGCCTTCATCGCGCAGGAGATGAGTCTTGGATCGGAGTGAGAGCGTGAAGCAGGTCGACGTCGTTGTCTTCGACCTCGACGGAACGCTGATCGATTCTTCCCGGGACATTGCCTTTTGTGTGAACGAGACCCTTCGGCGTGTGGATCGGCCGACGATTGAGGAGGAGATCATAAAGAGCTTCGTTGGGCGCGGGGTCCAACCGCTCATCGAACGCGCCATGAGTGCAGCCCCTCCGGTCGGTGAGGTGGGGGGAGAGGCAACCCGGGATGCGCTCGCGATCTTAAGGGAGATCTACGAGGAGCACTGCCTCGATCACACACGGCTCTACCCGGGAATCCAGGAGGTGCTGACGACCTATGATGGAAAAACGATGGCCGTGGTGACCAACAAGGCCGAAAAGTTCACCCTCAAAATTCTGGAAGGGCTGGGTGTTCGTGAGCGCTTCAGCGTGATCCTCGGCGGGGACTCGATGGAACAGAAGAAGCCCCATCCGGGCCCCATTCTTCACGTCATGGAGGGGGCGGGAGCTTCCACCGGGCGAGGCGTGATCATCGGCGATTCGGAAATCGACATCACGGCGGGCAAGGCGGCCGGCATCTGGACCTGCGGGGTCCTTTACGGGCTGCGTCCGGAAAGTGAAATTCGAGAGGCCCATCCCGACGCGATCGTTGCTTCCGCGCCCGAGATTCTCCGCTGGTTCGTCTGAGATAAAGAGGCCCCACCCTGAAGATTACCCCCCCGCCGGCGGGGGAGATTTCTTTATTTCTTACTCAAGCCATTCCTTTGAGGGACCGAAAACTACCTTCGGAGGCCCTCTATGGAGCCGGATTACAAGCGAGTCAAGGTACGCCTCAAGATGGCCAGTGGAACGGTCTATATCGGCCGCGTCTATGTTGAGCAGCGGCGGCGCCTCACCGACGTTCTGAATGACGAGCGCGATTTCGTCGCCATGACGGAGGTGGAGGAGAACGAGAACCCACGCAAGATCCCCTTCATGGCCATCCAGAAGCAGGTGGTTGAATCCGTCGTCATTATTCCCGAGGCCTGACCCCCGCCGCTCTCCACACCGCATAGCGCTTGATTCCCCTCGCGGTCCCTTTTACACTGTTCGCATCCTCCTAACGTTATGCGAGCGGAGTCGATGTACGAATCCTTCTTTAATTTCCGTGAGCGTCCCTTCAACCTCACACCTGACCCGAAGTACCTTTTTCTGAGCGGTCGGCACCGTGAGGCTTTGGCGCATCTTCTATACGGAATACGCCAGCGCTCTGGGTTTATCCTGCTCACTGGAGAGGTGGGCACGGGCAAGACCACCCTCTGCAGGGCGCTCCTCCATTCGCTGGATGAGGACATCGAGGTGGCCCTTATCTTCAATCCGAACCTCTCGGCTGAGGAACTTCTCCAGGCCGTCAACCGGGAGTTCGGGCTCCCCGGAGAGAGCGATCGTCGCAAGGCCCTTGTGGACGAGCTGAACGCGCATCTTCTCGAACGGCGCGGGGCGGGGAAGAACCTCGTGCTGCTCGTGGACGAGGCCCAGAACCTTTCCCCCCCCGTGCTCGAAGAGCTGCGCCTTTTGTCGAACCTCGAGACGGAAACGGAGAAGCTCCTTCAGATCGTTCTCATCGGCCAACCGGAACTGAACGATCTGCTGAAGCGGCCGGAGCTGCGTCAGCTCGATCAACGAATGAGCGTCCGCTATCACCTGGAGCCGCTCGATCAGAAGGAAACGGGGGAATACGTGTTCCACCGGCTGGCCGTGGCTTCGGACCATTCGCGGGCGCAATTCACAAAGCGCGCGATCCGTGCGATCTACAGTTACTCCCGTGGCGCCCCTCGCCTCATCAACGTGGCGGCCGACCGCGCGCTGCTCGTCGGTTTCACGCGCAACAGCCACAAGGTCGGAGGCGGAGTGATCCGCGCGGCCATCCGAGAGCTCTCGGGCAGGCGCGGCCCGGACGGGGGGCGACGTCGGATCTGGCGGGGCGCTTTCGCGGCCGCCGCTCTCGCCCTTGCGGCCATCGGTTTCTGGGCCCCCGCACGCAAAGCCGTCATCGAAACGATTGGAGGGCCGATCGGCGCGGTCGTGGCACGGGTTTCCCCTTCAGTGGCACCTGGGCTCGAGGGCGCCGCGGGGGGGGAGAACACGCGCCTGGTTCGTATCGTTACGCCGACGACCACCACCATCGTGCGGGAGGAGGAGCTGGCCGTCTCCACCGCGCCTGCTGCGCATTCGTGGAAAACGCTCTTCGCCGATCTGGGCGCAATAGAGATGACGCAAAGCTGGAGCGCCGCGACGAACGCGCTTCTCGAACGCTGGGATGTCCCGTTGATTTCCGGCGGAGAAGTGGCTTACGACTTCCAGCTTGCGGCAGCGCAGGCGGGGTTGCGCTACGCGAGCTTCCAGATTCTCCTTGATGATCTGGCCGCCCTCGATCTTCCGGCGATCGTCGCCGTCGACCTTGAAGGGAGAGGGGTGCGTTACATTGCCTTGCTCGGGTACGAGGATGAAAGATTCCTCACGAACCTGGGGGAGAACGTATGGGTGCCGGCGTCCGTTCTCGAGGAAGCCAGGCGAGGGAATGTGTATCTGTTCTGGAAGGAGCAGGAGTCCCTCGCCGAAATCGTGAGAGAGGGGGACAAGGGGCATGATGTTCTCTGGGTCAAGAACGCGCTGGCCGAGCTCGGCTACTACAACGGCTCGCCTGATGACCTCTTCGAGAGTAATCTTCAGCGTGCGGTAACCGCGCTCCAGTCGGATTTCGGCCTCGAGGCCGACGGCGTTGTCGGCGGTCGGACAAAGATGTTGCTCTACAGCGCTCTCGATGCTTATCCAACGCCTCGTCTGGCCGAGACGCGCTGACCGCGCCTTCCCTCATCAATCCTGTTTGAAAGGCTCCGGAATCTTATGAGTTCCATTTTTGACGCTCTGAAGAAGATCGAAGACGAGAAGTCCGTGCAAAAGAGCGCGAACGTGGGTGGCGATCTGTTCCAGCCGCCGCAACGGGGGGGAGGGCGGTTCCGTGGAATTGCCGGAGGGGTGGTCATTGTCGTGATCATGGCCGCCGGCGCCTATTATCTACTTGGCGGCGATGGCGAAGGGGAGGCGCCGGGGGAGGGAGCTGCCCCGCCCGCGGCGGATCGCCTCGCAGTCGCTGAACGCGTTCAAACCCCGGTCGCGGCGCCCGAACCACCCGCGCGGACACTCCAGGAAACGGCGCCGGCTGCTCTGACCTCGCCGGAGGAGGCGCCTGCAGTCGCCCCGACGCTTTCGCCCTCCCGCCCGATCATGAACGAGGAGCAGATACGCGCGCGAATGAAACTTCCGAAACGCATCGCGGACCTCCGGACCGGCCAGGGCGTCGAGGGAGCCGATACGCCCTCGCCGGAGGAGGTGCCGGTGGTGGCGGGAAGCCCGACACCCCCCCTCTTGCGAGAGGACCTGCTGGAGGCAGCGATAGCGCGGGCGAAGGCGGCTGCGGAAAGAGCGGAGACCGCCACGGTCCCGTCCCTTCCAGCGCCGCTGGAGACGGATCAGGCCGACCCGCCCGCTCCAACGCCTGTCAAAACCGTTCCGGGCCAGGCCGCGCCCGCCCCGGAACCGATCTTGCTTGCCCGCCCACAGCCGCCCGAAGTTCCGGAGGAGGAGGTGCCGGTGGTTTCCCCGAGAGAAGCGCCTGCAACCGGGGATAGGTATGCGCTCACACCCGAACGACCGCCCCTGGTAAAAAGTCAAATCCCGATGCTGATGGTAACGGAGGTGACCTACCACCGCCGGCCCGAGCAACGCAGCGCTCGCATTCGCCTGGGTGAGGCCAAGCCCCGCCTCGTGCGTGAGGGAGATCGTTACCAGGGATTGGAGGTGAAGGAGATCATGGCGGGCGCAATCACGCTCGAGGTGGCGGGCTCGGACGTCGACGTCGACGTGGGCGAGTCTCTCTCCTTCACGGTGAACGAACCGGACTTCCACTAGAGACCTTCCGTTCTTCCCTGACCGTTTGTTATCTTCGAAAAGCGGGCGATACCAGCGTGTTCGTTTTCTGATCCACCTGAGCGGAGAGACGTGGTGCGCGTCGATTTGGACTATGGGAACGGAAGTCTCCCCGTTGAGATCCCTGATGAAAATCTTCTGGAGGTCATCAGCCTGGCGCCGGAAGCGCCGCTCCCCCATCCGCAGGAGGCGGTGACGTCGGCGCTTCACGTGCCTGTTGCCGGCGCACCGCTCGCCGCGTTGGCCGCGGGGCGCACAGACGCGTGTGTGGTTATCTCCGATCGCACACGTCCCATCCCTTATCAGTCGCTTCTGCCCCCGCTTCTCTCGGTTCTCGACGCGTCGGGAATTCCGAAGGAGAAGATCCTCATTCTGGTTGCGACGGGCCTGCACCGGGCCGCAACCAGGGAAGAGCTACGAATGATGCTGGGAGCGGAGGTCGCGGCGTTCTACCGGATCGAGAGCCACGACGGGCGGAATCGCGGGAGTCACGTCCGCCTTGGCCGCTCCGCCAGGGGTACGCCCATCGCGATCGATCGCCGCTACGTGGATGCGGATCTCAAAATTCTGACGGGCTTGATCGAGCCTCATCTCATGGCGGGTTACTCCGGTGGGCGAAAGGCTGTTTGCCCCGGACTTGCATCCATTGAGATGATGCACGTGGAGCACGGGCCGCAAATGCTCGAGGGAAACATCGGCAACGGCATCCTCGATGGAAACCCCTTCCACGAAGAGATCCTCGACATTGCTCGGCGGACGGGGGCCGACTTCATCCTGAACTGCACGGTGAACCGGGAGAAACGTCTTACGGGTATATTCGCGGGGGAGATGGAAGCGGCTTTCATGGCGGGTGTGCGCAAGGTAGCCGGAGACACTGTCCGCGCCATCGAAACCCCGGTCGAGATCGCCGTGACCAGCGGAGGCGGCTTCCCGCTCGATGCGACTTTTTACCAGTCAATCAAGGGAATGATTGGATGCCTGAATATCCTCCGTCCGGGTGGTACGATTATCCTGGCCGCGCGTGTGTCGGAGGGGGTGGGGAGCGCCGAGTTTGAGCATCTGCTCTCTGAGACGGTGACGCCGGAGCTTTTCATGAAGCGGCTGTTCGAGCCTGGATTTTTCGTCCCGGATCAATGGATGGTGCAGCATCTCTGCCAGGTGCTGCGCAAGGCAAATGTTGTGGTGGTGAGTGAGGGCCTGCCGGAGGCACTGCCGGGGAGGGGTTTGATCGATCGCGCCGAAACGGTCGAGCTGGCGCTCCGCCGGGCGCTGGACCGGCACGGGGCGGAGGCCCGCGTGGCGGTTATTCCGGAAGGCCCCTACGTGCTGCCGACCGTGGGCGGGGAGTTGCGGCCCATCGGGAGCTCTTGAGGGAAGGGGACGGGGGCGCCGGGGGAGCCCCCCTGGAGGAGGAGGGGAGTGCTCCCAGGGGGGTTATCCCCTCGGAATCGCCATAATCATGAGGGTGCGAAACGCCCGGGCGCCGGACGAAAGACCCTTCCACTCCTGGAGAGTGCCCGCCCCGGGGGGCGCCTTTTACTTTTGGAGCAATACTCCTATAATGTCCGCGCCC
Organism: uncultured bacterium; assembly: GCA_965371325.1. Taxonomy (GTDB): domain Bacteria; phylum JAUYMQ01; class JAUYMQ01; order JAUYMQ01; family JAUYMQ01; genus CBDUXZ01. Next base: position 10,938 of record CBDUXZ010000025.1, read on the forward strand.
TAAGGACCTATGGAAGAGGCACGCCCCGGCGACCGGGCGGTACGCTGCAGTGCTCTTTCCGTTAACTCCTGGCGGAGGGGGTCCGCCAATCACAGTTGATCAGTTCGTCGCGTTGACTGCGACGTCAATCAGAGGAGAGTCAGAGATGCCAGACACACTCAAGGAAGTTATTGAGGGGATGCCCTCTCAGTTCAATGCCGAGGCTGCCAAGGGCATGACCGCCGTGTATCAGTATGACATTACCGGCGAAGGGGGCGGTCAGTTCTACAACTCGATCAATGATGGCGCGCTCGAGGTCAAGGAGGGCACCCACGACTCGCCGAACATCACCATCACGATGACCGCGAAGGACTACATGGATCTGGTGAACGGCAAGCTCAACGGGCAGATGGCGTTCATGAGCGGCAAGCTCAAGATCAAGG
>CBDUXZ010000026.1:0-11263 GCA_965371325.1 uncultured bacterium
CCATGCGCAGAGCGCGCATGCCCGCGTAGAAAGCGGCGAGCGGAAGATCCTGCGAGAGCCCGGCGGCGCCGTGCACCTGGATGGCCCGATCGAGAACGTGCATGGCCATGTTCGGCGCAACGACCTTGATCTGGGCGATCTCCGAGCGCGCCGCCTTGTTTCCCACCTTGTCCATCATGTCGGCCGCCTTGAACGTCAGGAGCCGCGCCTGATCGATCTCGATGCGCGACTCGGCAATGTAGCGCCGTATCATGCCCTGGTCGGCCAGCCGCTTGTGGAAGGCCTTGCGGCTCACCGCCCGCGCGACCATCAGCGCGATGGCCCGCTCGGCCATGCCAATGGCGCGCATGCAGTGATGGATGCGGCCGGGCCCCAGGCGTCCCTGTGCAATCTCGAAGCCCCTTCCCTCTCCCAGAATGAGGTTGTCGACCGGCACCCTGGCGTTATCGAAGGTGATCTCGAACTGCCCGCTGGGCGCGCTGTCGTAGCCGAGAACATGCATGGGGCGTCCGATCCTGACGCCCGGCGTCTCCATGGGAATGAAGATCATCGTGTGCTGCTGGTGGGGCGGCGCCTCGGGGTTTGACTTGCCGAGAAAAATCATGACCTTGCAGCGGGGATCCCCGACGCCGGAGATGTACCACTTCTCTCCATCGACGGCGTACTCATCCCCCTCACGCCGGATGGTCGACGCGATGTTCGTGGCATCCGATGACGCCACGGCCGGCTCCGTCATCGCGAAGGCCGAGCGGATCTCGCCGCGAAGAAGGGGCTTCAGCCAGCGCTCCTGCTGCGCGGGGGTCCCGTAACGAACCAGGACCTCCATGTTGCCCGTATCGGGAAAATTGCAGTTGAAGATCTCGGGCGCGATGAGCGAGCGCCCCATGATCTCGCACAGGGGCGCATACTCGAGGTTCGCCAGACCCGCCCCGAGATCCGATTCGGGGAGGAACAGGTTCCAGAGCCCCTCGGCCTGCGCCTTCGCCTTCAGCTCTTCTATGATGGGAGGCACGCTCCAGCGTGAAGGGGCGTTCTCGATGAACGCGTGGGCGGCGCCCTCGTTCGGATAGACGTACTCATCCATGAAGGCGCCGAGCTTGGCCTGAAGCGCCTTTACTTTGGGCGAAAAATCAAAATCCATCTTCTTGCTCCGCTCTCTCTGGCGAGGTTATGCGCGGGTGAGGGTCAGCTTTCCTCCAGGTACTTCGGATTGGCAATACGCAACCGGCCCTCGGCCCGCCTGTGCAGATGCGCGAGGAGATCATTCCACCTGGATCCCGGATCGCCCTCGCGGATAAGCGCCACCAGCGCCGTCTCCAGCGCGTCGGGCGTTCCCTTCGTGCCGAGAAGCTTCTCCAGCTCTGCCGCGTCGTCTTCCGAGAGCTTCGGGCCCTGCTCGAGCTCCCGGCGCGCGATGGCCAGAAGATTGGCCGCAATGCGGGCCTCGAAGGCCGCATGTCCGCTCAGCTTTTCCACCGCGCGCTTCTGCAAAAACTCCTGCACTGCTTCGAGCAGCTCCAGCGCGTCGGGACGATCACCTGCCATGGCTTTCCTCGATGAGCCGGATGAGATCGTATTCCGTTTCCGCGACACGCCGCCCGATGGCGGCGGCCTCCACCGAGCGTTGCACCCGGTTTATATGAAGCATGGCGCGGATGGCGCAGAAGGCGCCCCACTTGAGCGTTCCCAGGACCTCCCAGTAGCGTACGACCTCCGGGTCGACCGGCTCGCCCCCGGCCGCCTCGTAGGCGCGAAAGAGATCCTCGCGCGGGCCGAAACCGCCCACGTCCAGTTTGTAGTTTCCAAAGCGCCAGGGCTTCATGCAGAGAAATCCGAAGTCCTCCATGGGATCGCCCAGATGCGCGGTCTCCCAGTCAAGGATCGCGCGGAGCCCCGCTTCCTCGACCAGAAAGTTTCCGTTGCGAAAGTCACCGTGCACGAGCCGCGGGCCCGAGCGCAAGGGCGGTACGCGATCCTTCAGCCAGCGAAGCGCCAGCTCGAGGATGGGGCGCGGCCCGGGGCCGAGATCGAGCATGCGCCGGCACATGTCGAGCTGCATTTGAGTGCCGAGCGTTGGCAGCATGGGAAGCTCTTCGGGCCCCAGGCTGTGGATGCGCGCGAGGACGGTACCCAGCGTGGCCGCCATCTTCGGCCGCACCCCGGCATAGGCGTCTTCGCGTAGGATCTTTTTCGGAAGGCCCTCGCCCCCGAGGCGCTCCATCACGTAGCAGTCCTTGAGGCCCGTGGACGCATCGGGCAGACAGACCGGCCGTGGAACGGGCACCTTGGCCTCGTGCAGAACTTTGCACAACGCGTACTCGCCGGCCCGGTCGAAGCCGTCCCCGTCCCCATCGCCAAAGAGCGCGCTCGGGTCGAGCGACGCCCCTCCCTCGAAGTCCTTGCGAAGGATGAGAGGAAGGCGCTCCCCATCGGGACCGATGGCGTCGAAGGACCATGTCTCGCGGCTGGCGCCGCCGGTCAGGCGAACCAGGGTCTCGATGCGCACCTCGCCCCTTCAGCGTCTTCGAGAGCGCGGCCGAAAGCGCCCTTGCGAGTTGCTCGTTCTCCGGCTTCATCTGGGTCTTTCTGGAGCCTGTGCGATGAATCAGCCTCTCTGATGCGTCTGCCTGATGAGTGCGGCCCACCGTCGGGCGAGCCCCTTTCATGAGCGCCGCTTTCCGATAGTAAACCTCGGTGCAGCGGGTGTGGTGGGCGCACGGGTCTATTTCAACATCATTCACGATTATTTATTTTCAGTCAAAGCACCCGGAACTCAGAGGTCCACCCTCCGCCGCAAGCGCCGTCGTGCGGTCACCAGCACCAGGATGAACAGAAAGATTGCCGTGCCCGTAACGCTGAGGGCGGGTATGGCGAACGTGGGGAGAACGCCCTGATCGGGGATCCAGACGAAGAGGCCCTTTTCGAGATCGCTCCCGATGAGGGTTCCGCTGGGAAGGTAGGGGTAGACGTTCCAGAGACCGTTGTAGTTCGCCAGATCGTCGTCGGGATAAGTGTCGAAGTAGGCAATCTCAAATGGCGCGACAGGATCGGTGGCGTCGAACACCCGTAGCCCGCTCCGATAGTTGGCTTCGAAGAGCCGATTGCCGAGGGTATAGACGTTGTGATCCCTGGAGGTGTTACCGTTGCTGAAAGTCGCCACCTGGACCGGGTTGGTCAGGTCAAGCAGATCAATAACCCGCGTGGTCGTGGGTGTTCCGAGGGTGCCTTCGTCCACCTCGTCGCCGAAATAGAGATAGCGCTGATTCGGTGACAGCCAGCCCTGATGGGAGTAGAGGGCGGCATGGGAAAAGATGGGGGCTAGCGACAGGTTGATGGAACCTATGAGCGTTATGTTCCCCTTGTCCGTCACGTCGAGAATCTCGACGCCGGGATTTCCGCCTCCGGGGCCGTCATTCGCATAACAAAAAGCGATCTCTTTCTGGAAGAAGGGGAACCGCGTCCAGGTTACGACCTGCGCATCGTGGCAGTACCGGTCGTTCCACTCGGCAACGAATTGGGGGGTCGACGGGTTGGCAAGATCGTAGATCCGGAGCCCCAGGTTCGGGGTTCCGCCTCCACTGACCCGGTAGAGGTAACCGGCGCTCTCATGGATGGCCACGTTATGCGACGCAAGGCGGCCGCCGGTGGTGATCGTGTTCGCGAGGGTGACCGTGCCGGCGTCAATATCGCCGAGATCGAATACCTGGATGCCGCCTCCCCCCTCACTGACGACATAGGCGTATTGATCGAAGACCTTGATGTCACGCCACAAGCTGCTCGGCCCCGACATGACACTCACTATCTGGGCGTTGCCGGGATTGGTGACCTCCACGAACCCTGTCCCGTTGGAAAGCCCGATAATGGCGTACTCCCGGCCCGACGGGGACGTGTAACCCCAGCAATCGCTCGCGGAATTTGTCGCCGGGTCGAAGTCCAGGAGCGGCAGCCAGCTCCCAAGTGTGATTCCGCTGCTCGGGAAGCTGATGGAGGGGCTCCCCCCTTCATCCGCGCGATAGCCGGCGCCGCCGTAGGGCGGCTGGCGATCGTGGGCGAACTCCTCGTCGTCATGAGCGCGGGTTGGTGTGCTCAGAAGGGCGAATGCCAGGGCAAGAACAAGGGGCTTCATGAGGGGGGCTGGTCGCATGTGCAATCGTCCTGCCGCGCGTGCCCGCTCCAGAGCCTGAGCGGACGTGGAGCCTACGACAGTAACGGTTATCCGCAGCCTCCTGCAACCTGGTGCTTTCCAGGAAACACGTCCGGTGCGAGATCATCAGAGACCTCCGGATCCAGGCTCCCTGAAAAATCCCTTCAACCGCAAATCATCCGCGATTTTGAATCGAGGTAAACGAAGGCGTGGGGGGCTTAGCGGAGCCCCTGGTACTCCTGGAGCAGCTCCTGGGCACGCGCCTTGTCCCGCAGCGTGGCTCTTCCGCCCCTCATGCGAGTCTGGATCCCGGCGGCTTCCTTCTTGATCTCCGCCGCACGGGCACCATTCCCGTTGCCGTTACTCCCACCCTGCCTGAGCTTCGCCAGCTCCGCCGCTACCTTGGCGTTGGCGCTCTTCAGCCGGGCCGCGTCCTTCTGATCGAACTCTTTCTGCAGGGCCCCGAGATTCACCGCGGCCCCCCTTCCGCGCGACATCTTGAACTTTGCGACGGCCTTCCTCCGCTCTCTCAGCACCTTGGTCTTGTACTCACCGACCGTCATCTCCGCGCCCTTCACCCTGATTCGTTGACTGCCGGGCATGGACTTCACTTTTTTTATCGACGCCCTGTCCAGCCTGATGACTCTGTCGGACTGCTTATCAGCCCGGTCGACCGGATCGGCCCGGATGCCTTTCTCATCCTTCCGTTCCGCCTCCGCCGGGGGGGTGCGGCTGGGCGTCTCGCCTCCGCCCCGACTGGGCCCCGCGAGGACACCGTTGACTCCCGGGAGAATGATTCCCAAGCCAAAAACGAGGGTGATGAGAGCCGCACTTGTTTTTCTTGCAAACATGTCTGATCTCCTATTTCTATTCAGGCAGCGCTTACTAGTGCGGGGTCCCCATGGGACCTTTGATCATCACGTACACGTCGTACCAAAGCGTGTCGTGGGGTGAAACCCACCAATCGACCTTGATCTGCGACGAGGTGAAACTCACACTCGCAGATTTCTCCCCCCCCGCTGGCTGGTTACCCCACTCCAGGATGGTATTGTGCAACTCCCAGCCATTCTTGAGAGACGCTTTGGGCTTGTAGGTGTCAGTCCCCTCTGCATTGCCAACCGTCAGAAAGTCGCGGGCGTGAAGGGCGGATATCGTGCCCGTCTTACGAGAGGTCCCCCCGTAGCAGCCGATTTCTTCCGGATCAGTCGTGGTGAGGCATCTGTCACAATTAGCGTCGAAGCCGCACTGGACGACGGACACATCGCTCCTCGGGAGGATCTCGATTCCCCGCTTCGCCGTGAAACCGGCATCACCGTGATGGTTGCTCTCGAGGCCGTTGCTCGATTTGACGTAGAACTCGGCCTTCTGATCCAGGACCCCAATCGTAAATACCGGAATGGTCCCCCCGACGTGGCCGTCGGACCACTCCTTGATCTGGAGCTTGACGTCTTTCTGGTCGGTCTTGAGGAACATGTGCAACTCGCCCTGGGTTTTGCCGAACTGCTGCCCGAGAACGATTACATCTCCCCCGGGCTCGATCACCGAGAAGGGGAACAGGGCCTCGAGGTGAGGGAGCTGCACCCGGTAATCCTCCGGCCTCATTGACGCCCCGGGCTGACAGTTGGCCAACATGCCACAAAGGGGATCCTGCCCCTTCCACTTCGCGGGGATTTTATCGTCCGTACCGCCGTTACCACCGTTGCCGCCACCGTTACCGCCGCCGGTGCCCACCGTCACAGTCATCTGCGCGCTTCCGGAGCACTGCTCCACGGCCGTCACGTACACGACGTAGATATTATCGGCCGTGTAGGGGTGGATGACACTGTCTTCGTCGACATCGTTGTTTTCAAAATCGGGGTTGTTGAGAATTCCGGGAGGGGTGTTGTCCCCGAAATCGATGCTGACTTTTTTGCACTTCTGGGTTCCCAGAACCGTGATAACGACATCCTGGTTAACGTCTGCGGGATTGGGGTTCGCCTTGACACCGGTGATCGTCCCGTCCACCGCACCCGCGTCGTCAGGCACCAGGACGAGGAGCAGTGCAGCGCCGAGTGCCACAAACCAGGTCGTTCTCATGGGGTGCTCCTTTCAACGGGCGGGCCTGATCGAAGCGCGCTCCAGGCAGAGGGCTCGCTCTAGAAAGACTAACTCCTTTGTAATGTTGATCACAAATGGTTGACATTTATTCAATCTCCTGCCACCCGCCAGATGGTTCATAAGCGCTTGGATTTGATGGGATTCTACGCGTACTGGCATCGCGGTGATGGGATTCCAAAACCTGACTATTCCGATGAACTCCGGGGCAGGGTCGTGAGAAAGCGCGTCACTTCGTCGGCGAAGGCCTCCGGCGCCTCGGCGCTCATGGCGTGCCCCACGCCCTTCAGGATCACCTTGCGCGCGCCCGGGATGCGGCGGGCCATGAGCTCTGCATCCTCGAGGTAGAGCGTGTCGCGTTCTCCGACCAAAATAAGCGTGGGCGCGTGGATGCGATCCAGTTCCTTGATCATGGAAGGCCGATCGATCGTGACACGGTAGGTTCCGATGAAACCGTGAGGCGTCGCCATCGCACCCCATGCCGCGACCTGGGCCTCGAAACGAGGCTCCCGGGTAACACCCTTGAAGAGGGGCCCGTTGAAGTAATATTGAAACGCCTCCGCCAGCCCTCCGCGGGCCATCACCCGCTCGACCTCCCTGGCGCGATCGATAATCCTCTCCGGCAGGCGCGACGCCATCGTCGAGGCCAGCGCAAGCGCCTCCACGCGCTCCGGCCATTGCGTCGCGAAACGAAGCGCTGTCGCGCCCCCCATCGAGAGGCCCAGAATTCGGGCGCGCTGTATCCCGAGGTCGTCGAGAACGCCCCGGAGATCCTCCGCGAAAGTGTCGATGGTGTACGGATCCGCTTCGCCGGTCACCTGTAGGGGGTGATCGGACTCGCCGCTGCCGCGCTGATCAAAGGTGATGACCCGGTGAGTCCGTGCAAAGCGAGGGATCTGCTGCGCCCACATGGTCCGGTCCACGCCAAACGCGTGGCAGCAGACGAGCGCCGGGCCCGTTCCCCAGCTCTCGTGGACAATTCGCACGTCTCCGACCCGCACCGTGCCGCGCACGCCTCTGCCGATCCGAGGCTCTCCACGCGCAAGTTTGGACCGATTGATCATTGATGAGTGCCCTGCCTTTGCCGAAAGCGCGTTCAGGCAAAGATGATTGACGATTTTCAGATCGGGGTCAAATGGGTCACGGAAGGGCGGCGTGCTCAATCCCTGGGGCGGGTGATGAGAATTCGGAGCGGGATGTTCGAGGCGGAGCTTCAGAGAAACAAGTTCGGGCCCGAGTCTGAATTTTCGGGATGCACGGGAAAACGAATCGGGATCGAAGCACTCTCCGTTCCCGGGCTTATGTTGGACACTGGCGCTCCCCTGGCAAAATGGATTACGATAAAAAATGGGAAAATAGCTTTCGAGAAACGCGTTTTCGGAAAGCACAGGAGCAGGGTTTGAAGATCAACAAAGAGTTGAGGGCCTTCACCGTGATCGCCCTCTGTGCCTTTCTTGGCTTCCCGGCCATTATTTTTGCGCATGGGCCGATCGATGAATCTATCGGCCGCGCCACCGCTGAAATCCGGAAAGATCCCAAGAACGCCCGTCTCTATCTGAAGCGCGGCGAGCTGTACCGTGTGCGCGACGAGCGCGGCCTCGCCGCTACGGACTATGCGCGCGCGGCGCAGCTGGATCCCGACGACCCCAAAGTCGACTTCTACCGCGGCCGGCTCGCTCTGGGCTCGGACCAGCCTGCGAAGGCGGAAGCGTCGCTCTCCCGGTTCATCGCCCGCGCTCCCGGTCACACCACGGCGCGGATGCTGCGTGCGCGCGCACGCGTGAAGCTGGGCCGGCGCCTCGAGGCGGCCGAGGAATACTCGGCGGCGATAGGGCTTCATCCCAGCCCCGGTCCCGAGCTGTATCTCGAGCGGGCGCAGGCACTGGCCGGGGTGAGCGACGACTATCTGCAAACGGCTCTGGGCGGGCTGGATGCCGGGCTCAGCAAGCTTGGCCCGGTCGTCACCCTTCAGCTCTACGCCATTCGGCTGGAGGAAAAACGCGGCAACTTCAGTGCCGCGCTGAAACGGCTCGATCTCATTCTGGAGCGCTCACCCCGCAAAGATACCTGGCTCGCCCGCCGCGGGCAGATCCTCGAGCGGGCAGGGCAGCCCGCGGAGGCGCTCGAGGCTTACGCGCGGGCACTCGAAGAGATACGGCAACTTCCCGATGCGCGGAGAACCACCCCTGCAACGGCTGAGTCCCGAAACCGGCTTCGCGAAGCGATTGCCCGGCTCGGGCGCGTTTCGGAGTAAAGCACAACGATGAGTCGCACCTTCCAAACAAACGTTCTCTGCCTCGCCGTGATCGCGGTGCTCGCGCCGACACTCTCCTGGGCGGTGCCTACCCTTCTCATTCCTCAGGGTGCGACCTGGAAGTATCTCGATGACGGATCGGATCAAGGCACGGCGTGGAAAGACCCAGGGTTCAACGATCTCGCCTGGTCGTCCGGCCCCGCAGAGCTGGGGTACGGCGACGGAGACGAAGCCACCGTCGTGAGCTTCGGGCCGAGCGCCGGCAACAAGTTCATCACGACCTACTTCCGGCACTCCTTCACGGTGGCCGACCCGGGGTCGGCCGGTCTCCTGAGCCTCGCCATCCTGCGCGACGACGGAGCCGTGGCGTACCTGAACGGCACCGAGGTATTTCGCACCAACATGCCCGGCGGGACCATCACTTATACAACCACGGCATCGGGCGCAATCGGCGGCGCCGGCGAGGATCTCTTTCATGCGGTTGACGTCGACCCGGGTTTACTTATCTCCGGGAAAAACGTGCTGGCCGTCGAAGTGCACCAGGCAAACCCGACGAGTTCCGACATCAGCTTCGACCTGGACCTGCTCGATACGGACGTGCCCGCCGTTGCCGCCGTCACGCGTGGGCCCTACCTGCAAAGGGGGCACCCGAATGGTGCCGTGGTGCGGTGGCGAGTGAACTTCGCCCGGGCCGGGCGCGTGTCCTACGGGCCGGCGCCAAACGACCTCTCCTCTTTTGTGGACGGACCCGTGGGGACGGAACACGAGATCGCGATCACCGGGCTCAGCCCGGCGACGCGGTACTATTACTCGGTCGGCAGCCCGGGGGAGCCCCTGGCGGGCGGAGACGCGGACCATTTCTTCCGGACCTCGCCCGTGCCCGGCACGAAGAAGGAGACGCGGATCTGGGTGGTGGGTGACTCCGGTGAAGCCAATCGGGCCGCCCGCGACGTGCGCGACGACTATCTGGCGTTCACGGGCGACGTGGAGACGGATGCCTGGCTCATGCTTGGGGACAACGCTTACAACGTGGGTTCTGACGCGGAGTATCAGGCGGCGGTCTTCGATACCTATCCGACGGTGCTTCGCAACACGCTGCTCTGGCCGACCTTCGGGAACCACGATGCCGGATCCGCGAACTCGAGCGCGCAGAGCGGCGTTTACTTCGACGTCTTCACCCTGCCGAAGCAGGCTGAAGCGGGCGGGATGTCTTCGGGGACGGAGGCGTATTACTCCTTCGACTACGCGAACATTCATTTTATCGTGCTGGACTCCCAGGGAAGCGATCGAAGTCCGACCGGCGCGATGCTGATCTGGGCGGCGGCTGATCTCGCTTCGACATTGCAGGACTGGGTGATCGCCTACTGGCACCACCCTGCCTACACCAAGGGCTCCCACGATTCTGATTCCCCGTTCGACTCCGGGGGCAGAATGGTCGACATGCGCAAGAATGCGCTCCCCATCCTGGAGGCCGGCGGGGTCGACCTCATACTCACCGGGCACAGCCATGTGTTCGAGCGATCGATGCTCCTCGACGGGCACTACGGACATTCGAGCACCTTCAGCAGCGGCACCCATGCCGTGGATGATGGAGACGGATGTATCTGCTCGGGCGTTTGCCCCTCGTGCGTGAACGGCGGGGATGGTCCCTACACGAAGGCGATGGTCGGAGCCGGTGCGAATGGCGGGACGGTTCACGCGACGGTAGGAAGCTCGTCGAAAGCGACGGGGAGCCTGCCTCTCAACCATCCCGCGATGGTCATCAGCCTTCGGGAGATCGGCGCGATGGTGATCGATGTAAAAAGCGCCCGACTGGATGCTACGTGGATTCAACGGGGCGGTACGATTGTCGATAGCTTCACGATTTTGAAGGGCGGCGACAACGATGGCGATTTCGTGCCGAACCCCGACGACAACTGTATTGACCAGGCGAACGCCGGTCAGGAAGACTTCGACGGAGACGGTTCCGGGGACCCTTGCGATGACGACGTCGACGGGGATCAGGTTGTTAATAGCGAGGATCGGTGTCCGCTATCTCCACTGGAATTGCCCGTCAACGAGGAGGGGTGCACGGCCGTGCAGCTTGTGACCCTGTTCTGCGACCCGGGAGATTTCCAGCGACACGGCCGCTTCGTCAGCTGTGTTGCACACACAGCGGTGCTGGCTGTCGAGCAAGGACTTATCAGAGCGAGCGAGAAGGGAGCCTTCGTGAGAGATGCCGCGCGGACAGCACCGATGCACTAGCGCTTCTTGGCGGAGTTTGGGTGTATTTTGAGTTCTCGGAATGCGCTGCGAATGTAATTCGGAACCCGGTCCGAGTTCAGAGCATGAAATTCAAGTCTCTGCTACCGAAACACTCTCTGTTCTCGGACTTGGGGCCGGTCACCACCATCAGGAGCAAATTTACCCAAGCACCTGGTTTCAGGTGCGAAGTGGCAATTTGTCACCCATAGGTTCCGGGAAGAGCGAGTTTTCGGGAAGAACGCGGATCCTGTCATCTTGACACGCAGTGGGGGGCAAGGCATGGTGGCCTTCAAGCTGCACAACAGCCTATCGCACAACGGTTAGGCTAGTGAATAGACTTGGTAAAAAAAGCACGTCAAGGTAAAGGAGACCAGCACATGAGCGGTAAATCCAAGTGGGTAGGGTTCGTGGCGATTGCTGCGATTGGGGTTGGCCTGAGTTTAGCCGCTGGTGGAAGTGTGACCGACGCGACGGCTGCCCCTCCCGGTACTGGGGGGACTCAACCGAGACTAGATACCGGCATTGCC
>CBDUXZ010000027.1:0-11238 GCA_965371325.1 uncultured bacterium
GTTGCAAGAGCATAGGATATCACCACCATCAGGATGATGCCGGTCCCGATCGCGCGCCGGAGAATTATGGTGCGCCTCCCATTCGCTGCCGGCGTTGCGACGCGCCAAAGACCCATTCCCAACAGTGCACACAGTCCGAGCGAGGGCGTAAACATCAGCCTGAAAGCACCGGCTGTGCCGAGGGGAACGAACTGAAAAGCGAAGAACGACGTGGCGAGGAAGAAGAGTACCCAGAAGGCCGTAAGTGACCCTCTCTTCATCACCCCGTGAACGGAAGCGAGAAGAAGGGCGAGGAAACCAAGCACGGATGTCGCCGCCACAAGCGTGATTGATCGCTCGACTGGAACCAGGAATCGGGTGCTGAAGGCGGGGTTGAGCTTCAGCGCGACAAGCTGATCCCAAAGGTAATACTTCACAAAGAACGGCGCAGAAGTAAGCAGCCGGGTCCAGAGGCCGTCCTCCGGAGAGAAAAAGCCGTATCTTTCGGGAATCTGGAACCAGGCGCCGACGGCATAGCGCCTCAGAAGCAGGTAGAAGCCCACCGCCAGAGCAAAGGAGAGAATGGAAAGCCTGCGCCCGCCATGCTCATCTTCGCGGCCTCTGGAGACAACGCGATCCCAGAGGATCATGCACGGCAGCAGGAGTATCGCGCTCTCCTTGCTGAGAAGCGCCAGAAGAAAAAGAAGCGGGGCGGCCAGACGCGTCAGCAGGAGGTCGCGCGCTCCCGGGGTCGACTTCCGGACAAGCAGCCACCAGGCGGAGGCTCCGAAAAGAAGCGCGAGGATCTCCTCGCGATTCTTCACGTTGCAAACAACTTCACTGTGAGAGGGAAACACCAGGAAAAGAATGGCTACGACGGAAGCCGGGCCCCAGGCCCGGCCGGTTCCCTGCAGCGAATCTGCCAGAAGGAAAACAACCGCAGCCAGCAGCCCGAAGAGAACGACGTTCATCAGATGGAAACGGTACGGATCGAATTCGTAACCCGCCAACTGGTAGTTCAGCGCGATGGACGCCATCAGCAACGGGCGGTAGACGTATGCGTTGCCCCTTTCCAGTTCCGTCCCGGCGTAGAGATTATTCCTGAAGAACGGGGCGTAGTTGCCCCGAAACTCCCGTACCAGAGGATTCTGAAGGGTAAGAAGCGGATCATCGACGGTGAAATCGTATTCGAGGGTCGGGAGATAGAGCACGAAGGCCCCGAGAAAGAGGAGTAGAGGCAAAAGAACCAAGCCTCCCCTTCGGAGCCTGTCGGTTTTTTCCATATCAGCCAATAAACCTCGGGGGGATCTTCGCGGACCCTTGTCAGCCATCGGCCAACGGGCCGATGCGCGCGCGCAGCCGATCGGAAACTTCCGAAAAATACGCTTCGGGTTCGGATTATGTTTCAGCCTGGCGGGTATTCCTCGAGAACTCGCTTTACGGCTTCGTCGATCCTCCTTCCCTGCCTGCTATCGGGAATCCAGAGATCGATTTCAGCCAGGGCCCATCCGCGCCAGACGAGTTCCCCGCTTTTCGCGTCGACGATATCCAGGATCAGGACCCCCTGATCGTATTCATAGGCAGGGATCGGAACGGCAACCCTCCCCCATTCCTGCCCGTAGGCTCCGTAGCGCCCCTGGTACCCGCCAAGATACCCCTTCTGGCCGATAGCAGCGTAGTAGTCCTTTGGCTTCGAACTCTCTACCATTCGATTCACATCGGCGTGGTAACTAATGTAAATGTCAGGCCTGTCCGAGGTGCGTCTTTCATAGCCGAGTTCCGAAAACCTCCTTTCGACCGCCCTTCGAATTCGCGCGCGGAGAAGCGTACTGTTGATTCGGGGATCGCCGGGTTGATTCTTCAAATTTTCTTTCCAGTCGTAGGTCTGGTAAACCGAAAAGTCGTTCTGATCCGCGACCTCCGTATAGACGTCTATGGAGACACAACCGAGCGTGAGTGCAAAGAGCACCATCAGGGAACGCTTGATCGTGAGCACGGGAGCAATCTCCGTTTCAGAGGATCGTGAAGGCTCTGAACGCGTGACCGCCGGGAAGACGCAAAGATGGGACGCCGGACGCGGTCTTCACGCGCTTAATGGTCCAGTTCATAAGTAAGGTGACGTTCTTATGAATTTGGCTACTTAGCCCAGCGTAGCGCGCGCAATGGTCTGAAGCTGTATCTCATTGGTCCCGCCCCCGATCTCGAACATCTTGGCATCGCGAGCAAGTTTCTCGAGTGGAAGTTCCGCCATGTAACCCGCCCCGCCGTGAATCTGAACAGCGTCCAGGGCAACCCTGACCGCCTCTTCGGCGCAATAGAGTTTGGCCAATGAGGCCAGTCGCGCATCGAGCTTCCCCTGCCGCTGGGCCCAGGCGAGTTTAAAGACCAGATTTCGCGCATTCTCCAGTGAAAGTGACATGCGGGCAATCTTGAAGGCGATTGCCTGAAACTCCGAAATCGGCCGGCCGAATTGCTCTCGCGTCTTTGCGTAGCGCACCGACTCTTCCACGCAGCGCTCGATGATCCCAAGGCACATCGCAGGCATGACCGCCCGCTCGAGATTTAGCGTATCCAGCGCCGCCCCTCCACGTGCCGTCCGTCCTTCCCCCAATCCCCCGAGAACGTTGTCCTGCGGTACGGCGCAATCCTGCAGGAACACTTCACCCGTGGGGGAGTCGTTCATGCCCATCTTTCGCATCGGGGGCCCCGTTTCGAGCCCCTTTGCTCCCCGCTCCACGGCCACGCCCCGCACAACGCCGCGCTCCTTCCCCCGCCTGACGCGCGCATAGACGACAAAGACATCTGCGAAAGGCGCGTTGGTGATGAAAGTTTTCTGGCCATTCAGCACAACCTTCTCTCCTTCGTGCACGGCTACGGTTCTCATGCTCCCGAAGGCATCACTCCCCGCGCCGGGCTCGGTGAGCGCCCAGGCGCCTATCTTCTCGAAACGCAGCACGGGCAGCGCGTATCGTTCAATAGATGAGGCGGAGCCCTGGGACAGGATCGCCATGGCGCAGCCCAGGGTGGAGATAAGCGACAGTGCGACGCCGGGGGAGACGCGAGACACCTCCTTCAGCAAGACGCTGGACATCATGGGATCGCCGCCAAGCCCGCCTCCCGCCCCTCCTTCGATTGTGGCACCCTCGCTCCCGGCATCGCGGAGCCTTGCGATGCGATGCTCGGCCGCCGAAACCAGCATTTCGGAGATTCCCAGGTCTCGCGACAGGATCCGTAAAAGATCGAAGGGGAGTAGCTTCCCCCTGTCGAGATCGGGCACGGCAGGCGCCAGGTTTTTCTCGCACCACGCCCTGACCGCCTGTTCCAGCGCCCTGTTCGTTTCATCCAGCTCGAACACTATGCACTCCTCCCTGGCTTCCGAGGAACGTTCATCACGGACCATCCGGCCGCATCGTGAGGGGTAAACCTGCGATGGTCAACGCAATCCCGCTGCCGAAAAGCAAAAGCGTAATGCAAATCCTGCACTTGCCCGCGCCGCGATCCATGTGGCTTCCGCGCGCGGCTGCTCTGTGGCGGGTCTGTCGCAATAAAGTATTCGTCCGCGAGAGGGGCGCAACGTGAATTGCATAACTCTCCCTGTTATAGTCCTGCAATCTACCGGCACCACGGCAACATCCGCAATGGCCTGCTACCGATCCCGGCGGCGGGAAGGCAGGAAACCTCCAGGTTTCGTGCGTGTGCGGATGTGACGGATCGGGGACGCAGATGAAAGGACGACAGATGAGTGATGAAAAGATTCAGAACTGGGATGCCATCGTCATCGGCTCGGGACTGGGCGGCCTCTCCTGCGCTGCTTACCTCTGCGCCGGGGGAAAGCGAACACTCGTTCTCGAGGCGCACTACGTCGCGGGGGGCAATTCGCAGGTGTTTCGCCGGAGCATCCGCGGGCGGGAGTATGAGTTCGACGTCGGGCTTCACTATATCGGCGAGTGCGGCCCTGACGGACTCATTTCTGGAATCTTGCGCGGCGTCGGGCTGGCCGAGCGGGTTGTTTTCCGTCCGATGGATCGCGACGGTCATTCGACACTCGTCTTCCCCGACTTTCGATTCAAGGTCCCTTCCGGGTGGGATCGCTACCGTGACCGGATTCTCGAGAAGTTCCCCGAGGAGCGCGAATCCCTGGGCCGTGTGATCGACATTCTGCAGGAGGTCAGCGCCGCCGGGCGTCTTCTCCAAAATCGCGATATCCAAATGGACGAAGTCGCCGAGAAAACCCCCATCTTCATGGAGTGGGGCCTGCGCCCGGTCACGGATCTCTTCAAGGAACATAATCTTTCCATGGAGGCGAGCGCCGTCCTGCTCGGGGAGCAGGGAGACTACGCCGTTCGTCCCTCAAAGACGCCCGTCGTGCTGGCCGCGGGGCTGCATGATCACTACATGCGGGGCGCGTTCTACCCGGAGGGAGGTGGCCAGGTCATCGCCGCGCGTCTCATCGAGGCGATCCGCGCCTATGGGGGCGAAGTGCGCACAAGGGCAAAAGTCAAACAGGTGCGCGTCGAAAACGGACGCGTAGCAGGCGTAATTCTCGAAAAAGGCGACGAGTCAATCAACGCCCCCATCGTTGTGTCGAACGCGGATCTGAAGCGAACGGTCAGCGATCTCGTAGGGGAGGAGCATTTCAACCCCGACACGGTCGAAAAGATCCGCGCCTACCGCATGGCCTTCCCCCTCTTCGGTGTCTATCTCGGACTTAATATAGATCTCGCCGCGCTTGGACACCCGAACACCAACTATTTCATCTGGGGTAGCTACGACATCGAGGGGATCTACGAGAAGCTGGAGGCGGGTAAGATGCCCGAGGAGAACATGGCCTACATCACCACGGCGACTCTCAAGGATCCTGTCAGCCGTCATCTTGCCCCCGAAGGGCACACAAATCTGCAGATCATGACGCTCGTGCCCAAGGAGTACGCGATGTGGCATGTGGATCAGGGGCCCGTGACGGCGGGGAACCGCTACCATCTCGACAAGGAATACCGCCGCCGGAAAACCGAACTGGCCGAGCATCTCATCAGCGTGTCGGAGGGTGTCATCCCCGGTCTTAGCGAACATATCGACTGGAAGGAATCAGCAACGCCTGTCACCCAGGAGAGGTTTACCCGTTCCACCGGGGGCACCTCCTACGGGATCGAGCTGTCGATCGATCAGATTGGGCCCCTGCGTATGAGCGAAACGACCGAGATCCCCGGACTCTTCCTCTGCGGCGCAAGCACCGCATCGGGTCACGGGATCGCGGGCGTTATGCGGGGCGGTGTGATTGCGGCCGGACTCATTCTCGAGACGGATCTGCTGAAGGCCGCCCTTCGAGGCGAAGTTTTCGGGGACCGGAATCTTCTCCCGGAACTCCAGGAGGATTGGGACGCCTGGCGCGCCTGCCAATAGCCCTTCTAGCAGAGCTGTTCCCTCAGAAAACCCGACTCGACCTCGAGGGCCTTCTCCAGCACGCTCCCGGAATAAATATCGAAGTGCCCGATCGGCATACTCACCAGTTTTGCCTTTGGCATCCGTGCCGCCGTTCTCTGCACGTCTTTCGGGTCGATGAGTGAATCTTTCTCGGCCATTACCAGAAGCGCGGGGCAGGATACGCGAGGCGCCGCCTTGATGGGCCTGTATGCGCCGACGGTGAGCGCGATGCGGGCCGGGCATTCGTTCTTCCAGGCCGAACCCTCGGGGACGAGCGCGAGGAAGCCGGCTCTGGAATCGGCCGTGGTCATGCAGGCGAGGCTCCCCGGGTCGCCCACGACCGGGATGGTGAAGGGCCTGCGGAAAGTCAGGATGCGGAAAAGATCCCGAATTCCCGCCAGCGTGGAGCGCGCGGCATAACCCGGACCAAACATGCGCAGGCTCGACCAGGCGTCCACGAAGGGCACCTGGGCCACAATTGCGCGAATGCCCGGTTCACGCGAAGCCGTCACGATGACATGGCCGCCGGCGAACGAGCTTCCCCAAAGGGCTATCCTGTGAGAGTCGACTTCCGCGAGAGCACGGACATGGGCAATTGCGGCCTGCCAGTCCTGGAGATGCCGCGAGGGGTTGACCAGATTTCGCGGCTCGCCCGCGCTCTCGCCGAAGCATCGGTAGTCGAAAACGAAAACGGCCATTCCCTCGCCGGCGAACCGCTCCGCGAATGCCGAGAGCCCGAAGGCCTTCTCCGCCGCGAACCCGTGGGCCATGACAACCACAGGCGGCCTGTCGATCCCCACCGGCCTGTAAAGCCAGGCGGCGCAGCGAGTGCCACGGCTGAGAAAGGCGACGTCTGTACGGGTGAAACCGTTGGTGGCCATACAATCCTCCAGGGTGATCGCAATAAGCCCAAGGCTCCGAGTGCGCCTCGCCGGGTTTAAACCGCTTCAGCGGGAGCACGACGCGGTAGCCCCGCGTCTTAACGCCGGCCGGGAGCGACCTTCGACGCCACCTCCCGGAGGGCGCGCTGCGCGTGCCGGGTGGCCTTTCGGGCAACCTGCGTGGCGCCCACAGATCTCTTCTGCCCACCGACCGGACCGACAAGCTTTTCGATCCGCCTAAGAATGCTCAGCACATCCCGACGCGCCCGCTCGCTGAGCCGTTGCCATTCGCGCTCCCCCTTTGCCTCGAGCCGACCAAGCTCGACACTCCCCTCCCTCAGAAGGCGCGCGGCACGCCTGCGATAACTGGCCTGGGCGCTCACCAGCTCCCGCTCCACCCTCAGGAGCTGGGAGCGAAGCTCTTTCGAGAAGTCCCGCAAACGGCCGGGAAGCTCTGCTGAGGCCGCAGCGGACTTTCTGGCGGGACGCCTTGGCGCTTTACTTCTCGTCCGGGTGCTCGCCTTTCGTGCTGCTCGTTTTCGCTGAGGCATTATCGCTCTCCTTTGCGGGATTGAGTGCGTTCCCTCACCTTAACCGTGGCATCACCTTGTCACGCATGCGTTCCATGTGGTTCGTAATCGAAGAGGCCGAGAGGCCGCCCAGTCTCGTCCAGCAGAGAAGGTGCGTGATCCCGAAGGCGTCGCGCATCTCCAAAATTCGCTCGCCGACATAGTCGGCATCCCCGCATATGACGGCGCCATGCTCGAGCAGCTGATCCCACTCAACCACACTCACAAGATCGCGGATCGCCGTGTAGGATTCGTATCCTTCGATAGCCGGCTGGCCAAGTTTTGGCGCTACATATTTCCCGAAGGTACGGAAGTACCAGAGGACGGGATCCGCAAAATCCTTTCGTGCTTCTTCCTGGCTCTTCCCCGCGTAAACCATCACCAGCGCGCCGATCTCGCGCGTCGCGGGATCGTGGCCTGCACGCTCGAGGGCGGAGCGGTAGCGGTCAAGACGCGCTCTGGAATCCTGCAGCGAGCCTCCGAAAACAGGCGAGCAGAGCAGATTGAAACCCAGCCGCCCGGCCTTTTCGAAGGTCTCCTCGGAGAGCGCGGCCATCCAGATCGGCGGGTGGGGTTTCTGAAGCGGCTTCGGCCGGACCGACACGTCGTGCAGCTGATAGTGCTCTCCCTCGAAATCGAACCGCTCCTCGGTCCACGCCCGCTGAATAATCTCGATACTCTCGTCGAACATCCCGCGGCTCTTCGTCTGGTCGACCGAGTACCCCTGGAATTCCGTTGGCTGGTAACCGCGCCCCACGCCAAGCTCAATGCGCCCGTCGCTCAGCAGATCCAGCATGGCGTAATCTTCCGCAACGCGGACGGGGTGATTGAACGGGAGAACCACCACGCCGGTGCCCAGACGTATTCGGCGCGTGGTCCGCGCAATCGCCGCGAGCGACAGAGCAGGAGAGGCGCAGAAACCGTATTCGCTGAAGTGATGCTCCGCGGGCCATACCGAGTCGAAACCAAGATCCTCCGCGGCCTGCATCAGCGCGATCTGCTCGGTGACCATTTTTTGCTCACTGCGGCCAGCGGGACTTTCGAACAGGTGCAGCATTCCGAATTTCATAGGCTCACCTCTCCGTGGTCGGAAATGTGAGCCCTATTCTCACCCCCAGCCCCCCGGCAGTGCAAGTTTCGCGGGGTGACGGGAAAAGCGCCCGCCGGCGCCTTCCCAGGGACCGTGGCGAACCTGAACACCCCTCTCTATACTTATTTCCATGAAGATTCGTGACCGCGATCTGCGTGTCTCTCCCTCCGGAGATCCCGCGCGGCATCTTTCGCTGGATGCGCTCGAGAAGGGGCTGGACGCGCTCCCCCTTGCCCCGGTCGATCGGGGCAGGGTTACGCTTGTCGTCGCGCGCCATGAGGGGGGCGTCCGGGAAACGCCTCGTCGCGTCACACTGACGCTCGAGAACGGGGTCCCGGGCGATGCCTGGGGCCGTAGGCCGCCCCGTGATCCAGATGGCCAGCTCGCGGTCATGCAGACGGATGTGGCGACGCTCATCGCCAACGGCCAGCCGCTCACGCTCTTCGGTGACAACCTCTTTCTCTCCCTCGACCTCTCATCCGGGAACCTGCCGGTGGGCTCACGCATTCGTGCGGGATCGGCCACACTCGAGGTTACGCCCATGCCGCACGACGGTTGCCGCAAATTCAGAGGCCGCTTCGGCCCGGACGCGCTGAGGTTCGTGTCGAAAAAGGATCTTCGACACCGCAACCTGCGTGGAATCTACCTGCGTGTGATCGAGCCGGGCGAGGCGGGGCCCGGCGACGAGGCGAGGGTTCTCACGAGAGAGATGCGGGGCGGGCAGCGGCGTAACGCGTTGGTCAGGAAGCAACAACGTATCCCAGTTCCTCGAGCTTCTCCCGAATGATCTTCTTGTCTTCCTCGCCGATCCTCTCCTTGAATCTCAAATCGGCCAGTGGATGATCGATCTGACCCATGGCGAAGCGTCCCCAGCCCCGCTCATGCACGTAGTACACGAATATCTTGACAAGCGAGTCAACCACCCCCACCTCCAGCGCCAACAATTCCTTGTCGGTGAAGGCGTACACGACACTCATTGTGATCACCAGAGCAATGAGCCGCCAGCTGATTGCCTTCGCCACGCTCCTGTATCTCGACTCACGCATGACTTGCCACTCCCGGTTCGCGTTGTTCGTTCAGGAGAAACTTCTGTGCTTCCTTCATCCCGCCCGTGGTTACGCGCTTCGGGCGGGTCCGATCCATCCCGTCCGGTTCCCCCGGACACGCCCCCATGATAACCGCCCTTCCACCGGTTGCGAAAGATCCCCCTCGCCCGGCGATCGTCGGTTCCCTGGCTGCCTGAACTGGCTACCTGAAGAGGACCGGCTGCCGGCGCGAGGATCAGGGGGCATGGGACCCGGGTTCCACGGCCACGCTCCGGCACCCGGGACGCGCAAAACAATGCGCAACCCGCCCCCGGGAGAAGCATCTATTTCAGACTGAGATGAAAGTATTGCGTCGCCATAGCTTTGTGCCGGTGGGATGGGCGCTTTCGCTCTGCCTGTTCCTGCCCGCGCAATCCGCCCGCGCCGGTCCGAACGGCTTCAGCCTCGACCGCCACGCCGTGCCCCCAGCGCAAATCCTGCGGGGAGGTCCACCACGGGACGGTATTCCCGCGCTCCGGGATCCCGCTTTCGTCGCCGCGGACGAAGCTTCCTTGCGGCCGGGCGATCGTGTGATCGGAATCACCGCCGGTGGAACGGCCAAGGCCTATCCTATTCGGATTCTCAACTGGCACGAACTGGTGAACGACACTGTCGGGGGATTGCCCGTCGCCATCACCTACTGCCCCCTCTGCGCTTCCGGCGCGGCCTTCGATCGCAGAATGGACGGCCGGCTGCTCACCTTCGGCGTTTCGGGACTTCTCTACAACTCCAACATGCTGCTCTACGATCGCGAGAGCGAAAGTCTCTGGACCCAAATGGGCATGCGGGCGATCGCCGGCTCCCGCACGGGAACGCGCCTCACGCCTCTCCCGATATTCCACGGCAGATGGGCGGCCTGGCGCTCCCGCCATCCCGACACGCGCGTCCTCTCCTTCGACACCGGCCATTCGCGCGACTACAGCCAGGATCCCTACGCGGGTTATGAGAACTCTTCCCGCCTCTACTTTCCCGTCGAGAACGAAAGCGCTCTCCTTCCAGCGAAAACGCTCGTGTTCGGCGTGGCGCGCGCAGGGACCACCCGCGCCTATCCCCTTGCGGCTCTCGGCGAGAGGAAGCGAGACATCACGGATCGTTTCGGAGAGGGGATGGTGCGAATCGGGTTCGATAACGCGTCGGGATCACCACGGGCAACCGCAGCCGACGGAACGGAGATTCCCGGCGTCGTGGCTTACTGGTTCGCCTGGTATGCCTTCTATCCGGAGAGCACCGTCTGGCGGCCGAAGAACTAGCCGACGACGACACTGCGCCTCGTAACTCAAGCGATGCAAGAAATGCGGCCCCACCGCAAAAAGATCCGTGCCTGGCGCATATTCTGCGCGTTGACGGCACCCCCACGCAGCCTTGCCCCCGCCATTCCACCGGTGCAATGGGCAGCTTCCCACCTTTTCAGGCGTCCAACGACGAAGGCATGGCCCTTGCATGGGGCTGTGTAAAAACTGGTACCCCTCTTTCGCGCCCCCCCGGGGCGGGGCGCATCGGACCTGCCGCTGAGGTGTATCCAGGACCCGAACGAAGGGGGGAGTCCATGAGCAGTGCAACCCTGCGATGCTGGCTGGCGCGAAGCGGGGCGCCGATCGCGCTGGCGCTCGCCTTGCTATTCGCGCCTACCATACCTGCCGCGGCCCAGACGACCGACGACGATGACACCTGCCCGACCTGGTTCCCAGATTTCCGGTGCGACCGGCAGGGGCGCTACGAGGGCTTCGTCATCCCCATGACGATGCCCTATCTCTTCGAGGATCCCTTCATCACGACGGGCGTCCAGCTCATCGGCATCTGGCACGACCTTCCGGAGGAATCGGTCTTCGATGGGGGCGACGCCTACGTGCTCGCGCTTCAGGCCAGAATTGCCATCACGGATCGGCTCGCGTTCATCGCCACCAAGGACGGCATCACGTGGCTACGTCCGGGCCTCAGTCTTCTCGACGACGAGGACGGGATCATGGACATCACGTTCGGCTTCAAATACGCACTCATCGATCGTCCCGAAGACAAGTTCATCCTGAGCCCGCACATCCGCTACGAGATCCCTCTCGGCGACGAGGATCTCTTCCAGGGCCAGGGGGACGGCGTGCTGATCCCCGGCATCTCGGCCGGATGGGGTTTCGGCGACGTGCGCATGATGGGAGATTTCGGCATGCAGATTCCGTTCGATGCCGACAGGAACAGCACGTCCATCTTTTACAATCTTC
>CBDUXZ010000028.1:0-11146 GCA_965371325.1 uncultured bacterium
CCGTGAGGCCTATGCCCGCGGCCACCTGGGGGGGAGGGTCCTTGGCAGCGACTTCTCCTTTGACATCCATCTGCACCGCGGGGCCGGCGCCTACATCTGCGGTGAGGAAACGGGCCTCATGGAGAGTCTCGAGGGGAAGAAGGGACAGCCGCGGAAAAAACCCCCCTTCCCGGCAAACTACGGCCTGTGGGGCATGCCCACAACCGTGAACAATGTCGAGACTTTCTGTCATGCCGTCCACCTGATGAACCGCGGGGTAGAGTGGTTCCGTGGTATCGGGTCGGAGAAGAGCAAGGGGAACACACTCTTCGGAGTTTCCGGGCACGTCGCGCGCCCCGGACTCTACGAACTCCCCCTCGGCACACCCGCCCGCGAGATCATCTATGAACACGCGGGCGGGATCCGGAACGGACGGCAGCTGAAGGCGTTCATCCCCGGGGGCTCTTCGACCAAGCCGTTGCCCGCCTCGATGGTGGACGTGAAGATGGATCACGATTCGCTGACCGCCGCCGGCAGTGCTCTCGGAACGGCAGGACTCATTGTGCTCGACGACGCCACCTGCATGGTTCGCGCGGCGAAGGTCATAGCGCATTTCTACCGCCACGAGTCCTGCGGCCAGTGCACGCAGTGCCGGGAGGGGACGGCCTGGCTCGATCGGTTGATCGGCCGCGTCGAGGCCGGCACGGCGCGTATGAAGGATCTCGATCTGCTCCTTGACGTGGCGAACGCGATCGAGGGCGTCACGATTTGCGCCCTCTCTGACGCGGCCGCATGGCCGGTCCAGGGCGTGCTCAAGCACTGGCGGGACGAGTTCGCCCGCCACGTGAAAGAGGGGAAGTGCCCTTTCCCCGAGAGTTTCGAGCCCTAGATCCCCCCCTTCCGGGGACGTGCGGCGGGCGGACGGTGAATCAGATTTCGAGCGGCTCCGCGTGATGCGTGCCGCAAGCGCAAGGACGAAGAATGCCCAGGTTCACGATCGACGGGAAGGAGATCACGGTCGAGCCCGGCACCACGATCCTGGAGGCGGCCAAGGCTCACGGTATCCAGATTCCCTACTTCTGCTGGCATCCGAAGCTCGCCATCGACGGTTCATGCCGCATGTGCCAGGTCGAAGTGGAGAAAATGCCCAAGCTCCAGATCGCCTGTAACACGCCGGTGAGCGACGGAATGGTCGTCCGAACGACGAGCGATCGCGTACAGGACGCGCGGCGGGCCGTGATGGAGCTCCTTCTGATCAACCATCCCCTCGACTGTCCGATTTGCGATCAGGCGGGGGAGTGCAAGCTTCAGAACTACTGCTTCGACTTCGGTGTGCCCCACAGCCGCTATGAGGAGGACAAGCGCCAGCTCAGAAAGCGCGTCGACATCGGTCCTCGCGTTATGCTCGATGAGGAGCGCTGCATTCTCTGCAGGAGATGCGTCAGGTTTTGCCGCGAGATCAGCAAGACGGGGGAGCTGACCGTGGAGGGGCGCGGGGACGCTTCCGTCATCTCGACCTTTCCGGGCCAGACGCTGCATAACCGCTATTCGATCTGCACCTGCGACATATGCCCCGTGGGTGCGCTCACGAGCAAGGACTTCCGGTTCAATGTCAGGGTCTGGTTCCTAAAGGACACGCCGTCGGTCTGCACCGGATGCGCCAACGGGTGCAACATCAACATCTCCGCTTACAAGGATCGCATCTATCGATACCTTCCACGCCGCAACGACGCCGTGAATGATACCTGGATGTGCGACGACGGCCGGCTCTCCTACCGGCGCCTGCAGGCGGATGATCGCATCCTGCGCCCACGGGCGGTCGAGGCGGAGAGCCCGAGCGCCCAGCCCGCCCCCTCAGCGAATGAACCGCCGGCGCGCGAGGTTCCCCTGGACATGGCGGTGAGCACCGCAGCGGACCGGTTACGCAACGCCCGGGAGATGCACGGGGCGCGCTCTCTCGCCGCCATAGCGAGTGCCCACGTCACCAATGAGGATCTCTTCCTCTTCCTCAAGTTCACGCGGGAGGTCCTCGGGGTAGAGAGGGCAGGTATGATCGTTCCCTCCTGGGAACCGGACGGCTTCCTCATTCATGAAGAGAAGGCGCCGAACGCCACCGGCGCGCGCGCGATGGGGATCGGGGGGGCGGAAGAGGCGCGGGATATTCTGGAGCGCGCGGGGCGCGGGGAAGTGAAAGCCCTGCTTGTGCTCGGCGCCGATTTCCTCCTTGCGGGGGACAGGGAGAAGGTTCTCGGCGCGCTTCGGAAGATCGAAACCATTGTCTGCCTTGATACGCATGAGAGCGACCTATCGCGGCTCGCCCACGTTGTTCTCCCCACGCAAAGCTTCGCCGAGAAGGACGGAACCCTTACAAACGCGAAGGGGCGGGTGCAAAGAATTCGGCCCGCCCTCCAGCCGGCGGGAGAGGCTTTGTCCGAGTGGGAAATCCTCTCGCGCCTATCCGCGCGGATGGGAAACCCATTCCCGCACAGCTCGTCGCGGGAGCTGCTGAAGGAGCTTGCAGGCGCGGTTCCGGCCTTCGCACGCGTGACCCTGGAGCGCGTCGGGACCCAGGGGGTACCCCTGTCGCCGGGGCAGTAGGCCGGAGCGCGGTTCTGACCCCGCCCGGACTTCATCTTTCAACGAGGGAGAGCAATGCCCATCGAAGCGGTTTTCATGGCGGGCAAGATCGGATTCGTCTTCTTCCTCCTCATGAATCTTGCCGGCCTCCTGGGGTGGGTGGAGCGAAAGCAGAGCGCCCTGATGCAGGACCGCATCGGCGCCAACCGCGCGCCGATTTTCGGCATCCGCGCCATCGGCCTTTTCCACCCTCTGGCCGACGCCATCAAGGCCTTCACAAAGGAAGACTTCATCCCCGCGCGCGCACACAGGCTTTTTCATACCCTCGCGCCGTTCATTGCGCTCGTGCCGGCCCTCACCGCCTTTGCGGTCATCCCTTTCGGCGACACCATCACGATTGGAGGAGCGACGACAAGCCTTGTGGTCGCGGATCTCGACGTCGGCATCCTGTTTGTCTTCGCCATCATGTCACTGGCCGCCTTTGGGGTCGTGCTGGCCGGATGGTCCTCCTACAACAATTACTCGCTGCTCGGAGGTCTGCGCGCATCGGCGCAGATGCTCTCCTACGAAATTGTGATGGGCCTCACGCTCGTTGGCGTGTTCATGGTCTACGAAAGCCTCCAGCTCACGGAAATCGCACGGGCCCAGGGCGAATACTTCACGATCGGCGGCGTGAACACCTGGATTCCAAAGTGGGGGATCTTAACGCAGCCCCTGGCCTTCTTTCTCTTCCTTACCGCCGCGATAGCCGAGAGCAAGCGCCTTCCCTTCGATGTGGCGGAGGCCGAGAGCGAGCTGGTGGCCGGGTACTTCACCGAATACAGCGGAATGAAGTTCCTGATGTTCTGGATGGCCGAGTTCGTAGAGATCATCGTGATCTCCGCGGTCGTTGCGACACTTTTTTTTGGCGGATGGCAGGTCCCGTGGCTGCACCCCGACGGCATTCACGTCCCATTCACGACGGCCGTTCTCTCGCTGCCGCCAATCCTGATTTCCCTCATTGGGGTAGGAGCGTTCCTCGCGAAGATGACCGTCATGATCTGGTTCCAGATGACGGTCCGGTGGAGCCTGCCGCGATTCCGGTACGACCAGATCATGCGACTCGGCTGGAAGATGCTTCTCCCCCTTGCGCTCGTAAACGTGGTGCTCACGGCCCTTGTGTTGCTCGCATTTTCGGGGGGAAGCACCTAGTCACATCCCGTTCAACGGAACCGGGGATTTCGGCGTGGAACAGAACCTTTTTTATATCTTCGCTTCGGTAGCAGTGGCATCGAGCCTCCTCATGGTGATGCAGCGCAATCCGATCACCGCCGCGATGAACCTGGTGGTCACGATGTTCGCCCTCGCCGCGATCTTCGTACTGCTGAATGCGCATTTCCTGGCCGTGATCCAGTTGCTCGTTTACGCCGGCGCGATCATGGTGCTCTTCGTTTTCGTCATCATGCTTCTAAACCTTCAAGATCAGGCGCTGCAGCCGCGCAAGCGGCGCTTCCTGCACCTCGTCAGCGTCGCGCTGGCCGTCTATGCGTTCCTCCAGCTGCACGAGCTGCTGTCCCGATCGCCGACCGAACAAATGTCGCCGGTGGATTCCGCCTACGGGACGACGGGCGCAATGGGCGATCTTCTGTTCACCGACTACCTGTTCCCCTTCGAAATCGTGAGCATTCTGATTTTGGCCGCGATTGTGGGCTCGGTGGTCCTGGCCAAACGAAGACTGGATTAGGCATGCCGCCGCTCAACCACTATCTCTTTCTGTCGGGCGCCCTCTTTTTTATCGGCGTGGCGGGCGTGCTTACGCGCCGGAACGCGATCATCGTCTTCATGTGCATCGAGCTCATGCTGAATGCGGTCAATCTTACCTTTCTGGCCTATGCCCGTTTTCTGGGCTCGATGGACGGGCACATCTTCGCGTTCATGGTGATTACCGTGGCGGCGGCCGAAGCGGCGGTCGGGCTGGCCATTGTCGTGGCGGTGTTCCGCAATCGCGAGACGATAAACCTTGACGATTTGAACCTCATGCGCTGGTAGCGCGCGCCGGGACCCGGTGCGTCTTCGAGGCATGTTCGGGACCTGAAAGAAAAGTGATGGAACACGCGACCACAATCGATCTCGTGCGCTGGATCGTCGCGGCGCCGCTCGCGGGAGCGGTACTGAACGGCCTCTTCGGCCGCCGTTGGAACCAGCGGGGTGAGAGGCTGATCGCGCTCGTTGGTTGCGCCTCCGTGGCGGCATCCTTCGCCGTGTCCCTCATCGTGGTCACAAGGCTCCTTTCCCTCTCCCCCGACGCGCGGCTGCTCGTGGATCATGTCTACACCTGGATGGAGATCGGAAGCTTCCGCGCAGACGTTGCCTTTGCCGTGGATCCGCTCTCCGCGGTGATGCTCCTCGTGGTGACGGGCGTGGGGCTGCTCATTCATGTTTACTCCGTCGGCTACATGCATCGCGATCCGGGGTTCTGGCGCTACTTCAGTTATCTGAACCTGTTCATGTTCTCGATGCTGATCCTCGTGCTGGGAGACAACCTGCTCCTGCTTTTCGTGGGGTGGGAGGGAGTCGGCCTCTGTTCCTACCTGCTGATCGGTTTCTGGTACGAGGATTCCGGGAAGGCCAGCGCGGGTAAAAAAGCCTTTGTGGTGAACCGGATTGGAGATTTCGGTTTCCTGCTGGGGGTGCTTCTCCTTTTCTGGTCCCTCGCGGCGGCCGGCCACCCCACGGTGAATTTCAGCGAGATCCGCGAACATGTCGGCCTCCTCGCCGACGCGCGTTTCTCGTTCGTGATTCCCGTGGTTGGAATGCAAATCCTCGGCCTCTGCACGGTCATCGGTCTTTTGTTCTTCATCGGCGCCACGGGCAAGTCGGCGCAAATACCGCTCTATGTGTGGCTCCCCGACGCGATGGCCGGCCCCACGCCGGTCTCCGCGCTCATCCACGCGGCGACCATGGTGACGGCCGGTGTTTACATGATCGCCCGAATGAACTTTCTTTTCGATCTCGCGCCCGGCGCGCTCGAGATAATCGCCATCGTGGGCGGCGCCACCGCCATATTCGCGGCGACCATGGGCATCGCCCAAACAGACATCAAGAAGGTGCTGGCCTACTCCACGGTGAGCCAGCTCGGCTACATGTTCATGGCCTGCGGCGTCGGGGCCTACACCGCCGCCATCTTCCACCTCATGACTCACGCGTTTTTCAAAGGCCTTCTCTTCCTCGGTTCGGGGTCGGTCATTCACGGGATGGGAGGTGAGCAAGACATGCGGAAGATGGGGGGGCTGGCAAAGCTCATGCCGATCACCACCTGGACCTTCCTCATCGCCACCCTCGCCATCAGCGGCATCCCCCCCTTCGCCGGTTTCTTCTCGAAAGACGAGATTCTCTTCCTCGTCTTTCAGCACCGGGAAGATCTCTGGATCGTTGGCGCGATCGCGGCCTTCATCACGGCCTTTTATATGTTCCGGCTTTTCTATTTGACGTTCACGGGGCGCTCACGCGCGGATGACGAGACGCGGGCGCACATCCACGAATCGCCCCCGACGATGTGGGTGCCCCTTGCGATCCTCGCGGTGCTCTCGTTCCTGGGAGGCATGATTGGATGGCCTGAGGCCCTCGGAGGATCACTACTCGGCGGAAACCGCTTCCACCATTTCCTGGAACCGGTCTTCGCGAATCACGGCGGAGCGGGGGGGCTTTCCTCGCACGGTGCATCCGAAGCGGCGCTGGCGGGTCTTTCGGTGGGGGTGGCACTCGCGGGGATCGCGCTCGCGTGGCTCTTCTACAGCAAGGCACGGGGCATGCTCCCCATGATCCTGGCGATGAAATCACGGACCTTCGCCTGGCTCATGAGAACAGTTTCCAACAAGTACTACGTCGATGAGCTCTACGACTTCGTCATCGTGCGGCCCGTGCACGCGGTTTCGGAGCTGGTTCTCTTCCGCTTCGTGGATGTGAGGCTCATCGACGGGCTTTTCGTAAACGGCGCCGCAAGCGTGGTCGAGACGGCCGCCCGCAGGGTGATACGCCGGTTGCAGACGGGCGTTGCGCAGACCTATGCGCTCGCCATGATAGCTGGGGCGGTGGGCATCATTGCGTACCTTGCCCTCGGCTAGGAATCGATGCAAATGACAACGCAAACCCTTACCACTTGGATAACTTTCCTGCCGCTCATCGGCTCGGCGGTGATTCTCCTGCTGCCGGGCCGCGCGGAAAATCTCCTGCGTCTCGCCGCCCTTCTATTCACCGTTATCACCTTCGCTCTCTCACTCGGGCTCTGGACGGGCTTCGATCCCGCGGACGGCGGTTTTCAGTTTCTCCACGTGGTGAGCTGGATGCCCCAGTACGGCATCGAGTACAAGGTTGGCGTCGACGGTATCAGCCTTTTTCTCATCCTCCTCACGACCTTCATGACTCCCGTAACGCTTCTTGCTGCATGGCGCGACATCAGTAAGCACCTCAAGGCCTTCCTCGCGGCAATGCTGGCGCTGGAGACCGGTATGTTGGGGGCCTTCGTCTCCCTCAACATGTTTCTCTTCTATATCTTCTGGGAGGCGATGCTCGTTCCCATGTACCTGATCATCGGTGTCTGGGGCGGGCCGAAGCGGATCTACGCGGCGGTTAAATTTTTCCTCTATACGCTCGTGGGAAGCCTGCTGATGCTCGTCGCGATGATATATCTCTACATTCTCCACCACGATCAGTTCGGAACCTGGACCTTTGATCTTCTGCGTCTCTACGACGTCCTCGTACCGATTGGCGAGGGGTGGCTGGGACCGCAGACGCTTCTTTTCCTCGCCTTCGGCGTCGCCTTCGCAGTGAAGGTGCCGATATGGCCCTTTCACACCTGGCTCCCGGACGCCCACGTCGAGGCGCCGACCGCCGGCTCCGTCGTCCTTGCGGCAATTCTCCTCAAGATGGGGACCTACGGCTTTCTCCGTTTCTCGCTCCCTCTCTTTCCCGATGCTTCCCTGCAGCTCCTCCCCTGGATCTTTTCCCTTTCGGTGATCGGAATCATCTACGGCGCACTGGTGGCCATGGTGCAGGCCGACGTGAAGAAACTCGTCGCCTACTCCTCCGTGAGCCATCTCGGCTTCGTGATGCTAGGGATGTTCGCGCTGAACCTTCAGGGTATGCAGGGGGGCCTTCTTCAGATGGTGAACCACGGGCTATCGACCGGCGGGCTCTTCCTTCTCATCGGGATGATCTATGAACGCCGGCACACGCGCCTGATCGCCGATTTCGGCGGCCTCGCAAAGCCTCTGCCGATCTATGCCGCTTTTTTCCTGATCATAACGCTCTCTTCCATCGGACTTCCGGGCTTGAACGGTTTCGTGGGCGAGTTTCTCGTGCTTCTCGGAACGTTCAAGGCTTCGCCCTGGACCGCCGTGATCGCCGCCACGGGCGTGATACTCGCGGCCGTCTACATGCTCTGGATGGTTCAGCGGGTCTTCTTCGGGCCCTGCGATCGGGAGGAGAACCGCATCCTCAAGGATCTCAGCATGCGCGAAATCACCGTCCTTCTTCTGATCGTGATCCCGATCGTGTGGATCGGCGTGTATCCTGCCTCGTTCACGTCGAAGAGCGAATCGGCGATCGTCCGTCTCCTCGAGCGCATCGATGAGAAGAGTGCGAGCGCATGGCGGGCGGACAAGACCGTTACGTCCACCAAGTTGCTTGCAGGCCTTCCGAAGCGGGACCCCGTGAGCCCGCCCGGGGAGAGCTTGCGATGAGCGCCAGCCTCGCACCCGCCTTTGATCTGCGCGCCCTCGAGCCTCTCCTCGTGATCGTCGGCACCGCGCTTCTCGTTCTCGTCTTCGACCTCGTGCTCCCCCGCCGAACGAGAGCAAGCCTCGCGATGGTCACGATCGCGGGAATGGTGATCGCCATGCTGGCGAGCCTCCTCCTTTCGGCGGAGGCGCCACTTCGCTTCATGACCGCGTCGCCGTCGATGGTGGTCCTCGACACCTACGCGATCTTCTTTAATCTCCTGGTCCTAACGGGAGGCGTCCTCACGATCCTCGCCTCGGTGAACTACCTCGAGGAGATGCAGTCTCACCACGGCGAGTATTACGTTCTCATCCTGTGCGCCGTGGCGGGAATGATGACGATGGCCGCGGCAACGGATCTCATCACCGTTTTTCTGGGGCTCGAGGTGATGAGCATTCCTGTCTACATCCTCGCGGGATTCAACCGCCGGCGCGTCCGATCGAACGAGGCGGCGCTGAAGTACTTCCTGCTCGGCGCCTTCGCGACGGGGCTCTTCCTCTACGGCATCGCACTCATTTACGGCGCCACGGGTACCACTGATCTGGCCGCCATCCGCGCTGCCTGGCAGCCCACGCCGCTTGGCCTTGCGGGACTGGGCCTCGTGCTGGTCGGCTTTGGATTCAAGATCTCCGCCGTCCCGTTCCACATGTGGACGCCCGACGTCTATGAGGGGGCCCCCACACCCGTCACGGGATTTATGGCGGTCGGGGTGAAGGCGGCGGCTTTCGCGGCTTTCGTTCGTGTCTTTTTCGTGGCCTTCGACGTTTCGGCGGACAAATTGAACGCGCTCCTCTGGATACTCGCGGTTGCGACGATGACGGTCGGAAACGTGGCGGCCATCGCGCAAACGAACATCAAGCGGATGCTCGCATACTCCAGTATCGCCCACGCGGGCTATATGCTCGTGGGAATGGTCGCCGGTACGACGGCGGGCCAGGCGGCGATCCTCTACTACCTGCTGGTCTACACCTTCATGAACCTGGGGGCGTTCGCGGTGATCATTCTGCTCGTGCGCGACGGGGAGGAGCGGGAGCAGATAGAAGATATGGCTGCCCTCGGCTACGCGCGGCCCGCCCTGGGCCTGGCTATGACACTTTTCATGCTCTCTCTCGGGGGGATTCCGCCCACTGCCGGTTTCATGGGGAAGTTCTATCTGCTCCGCGCCGCCATGGAGGCGCAGTACTACTGGCTGGTCATCTTCGCGGTCCTGAACGCTGTTGTCTCCATGTACTACTACCTGCGGGTGATCATCGTGATGTACGGGAGTGAGCCTGCACACGATCTCCGTGCCGCCGCTCCCTCCACGGCCTGCGCCCTCGCGCTCGCCATATCCGTCCTCGCTACCCTCTTTCTGGGCATCTTCCCCGGAGCCCCGCTCGACTTCGCCCTCCGGAGCGTATCCGCGCTCTTCTCCTGAGGCGAACGTCCCCTTCAGATTCGTTGTGCAAACCCGAACAGTCCGAAGGCGATGATCACCGAAGAGACCGCCAGGATCGCCCTGCGCCACCACGTGCGCCGCTGGAGGAGAAAGATCAGAGGGAGGAGGAGGGAGAGGATTCGTGGGCCGCATTTCAGGATGATCCGGATCCCCCGTTGTTACCATCCATCGCTGCGTCGTGGCGACGAGGTTTGCCCGCTCCCCCTCCGTGGGAAGCGCTCTCTCTTCGAGAGACACGGACGGGCGCGTCAATGCCGTGCTTGGCGATCTTCTGGTACAGTGTCTCGCGATTCACGCCCAGGCTTTGCGCCGTCGCGGTCTTGTTCCCCTCGAACGCCTTCAGCCGATCGGTTACTACGCGCGCTTCAACGCCGTCGATGATGGCCCTCAGCGGTCCCCGCTGATCAAGAATGTCCTGGTAGGGGGGCCGGTGCCGCCGCACAGGGTTAGAAACGAGATCCGCTTCGATAAAGTGCTGGTCAGGACAGAAGGCCACAAGCCGGTGAATTTCGTTCTCGAGCTGACGGACGTTTCCGGGCCATGGATATTGTTCGAGAAGAGCCATGGCCTCCGGCGAGATCCCGGGTATCCGCTTCCCCTCGCGTTTGGCGTAGATGCCGAGGAATCGTCGCGCGAAATGAGGAATATCTTCAGGGCGCTCGCGGAGGGGGGGGATATGGATGGGGAGCACGGACAGGCGATAGAAGAGATCCTTGCGGAACGCACCCTCTTCGACCGCGCGCTCCAGGTCAAGGTTGGTGGCGGCGATAATCCGCACGTCGATCTTCCTCACGCGGACGCTTCCGAGAGGGCGTACCTCCTGCTCCTGGATGACCCGCAGGAGCTTCGCCTGGAGATGGACCGGAAGCTCCCCAATCTCATCAAGAAAGAGGGTCCCGCCGTGGGCCTCCTCGAAGAGTCCCTTTCGATCCCGTTCCGCGCCCGTGAAGGCGCCACGAATCACGCCGAAGAGCTCACTCTCAAGGAGTGGTTCGGGGATCGCGGCGCAGTTCTGCGCCACGAATGAACGCTCGCGCCGTGCGCCGTTCAGGTGGATGGCGCGAGCCAGGACCTCCTTCCCGGTCCCCGTCTCTCCTCCGAGCAGCACGTTTGCGGTTGATTCGATTGCCATCTCGAGAATGCGAAGCACCTTCAGCATCGCCGGGCTCGACGCGACGATCTCACGGAGGCCGTAGCGCCCGTCCAGCGCG
Source organism: uncultured bacterium (assembly GCA_965371325.1). Taxonomy (GTDB): domain Bacteria; phylum JAUYMQ01; class JAUYMQ01; order JAUYMQ01; family JAUYMQ01; genus CBDUXZ01. Next base: position 10,963 of record CBDUXZ010000028.1, read on the forward strand.
GTCCGCAGCGTGCGAATCTCACGCGACTGCCGCGTAACCTCCTCTTTCAGGCGGCGGTTGTCGTCCCGCAACCGGCACCGCGCAATGACCTCTCCGAGAACGACCGGAAGCACCTCGAGGTAATGCTCGTCCTTCACCAGGTAATCGCTCGCGCCGTTCTTCATCGCCTCCACCGCCACTTTCA
>CBDUXZ010000029.1:0-10985 GCA_965371325.1 uncultured bacterium
TTTGGCGGAGCAGTCGCACGAGGGACGATTCTTCGAAGTGGACGAGGCGGCAGCTCGCGCCCTGGAAATCGAGGGCAGTCTGCGCGAGACCCATGAAGCTCTGGCCCGGCTCATGAATCAGCACGCGGAACGCGACGAAACCCTCGGGAAAGACCGCGGCGGGCTCGTTGATTACACCGGGCGCCTGCAGACGATTGAGGGGCACATCCGTGAGCTGCGGCACGCGCAGCAGGCCAAGGGGGAAGAGATCAGTAAGCTTCAGCTGGCCAATACCGAGGTCGAATTGCGGCTGCAGCATCTTTGCGAGAACATTCTGGAGAAGTATCACGTCCGCCTCGAGGATCTCGAAGTCGAAGAATCGGAGAGCCTCGATCACGAGGCCCGCGAAGAACGAAGGAACGAGCTTCGTGCGCAGCTCGAGCGTCTCGGGGAAGTAAGCCTCGGCGCCATCGAGGAGTACCAGGAGCTATCCGAACGATACCGTTTCCTAACCGAGCAGAGTGAGGATCTCAAGCGCACCATCGAGTCGCTACAGAACGCGATCCAGAAGATCAATCGCACGAGTCGAAAGCTCTTCATCGAAACCTTCAACCTCGTTTCGGCCAAGTTTGAAGAGACCTTCCCACAACTGTTCAACGGCGGTAAGGCGAAGCTCTCGCTGACCGAGGGGGAGGATGTTCTGGAAGCGGGGGTCGAGATCGTTGCGCAACCCCCGGGGAAGCGCCTGCAGAACGTCACGCTCCTGTCCGGCGGCGAGAAAACACTGACCGCCGTTAGCCTCCTCTTTGCGATCTTCCAGGTCAAACCGAGCCCCTTCTTCCTTCTCGACGAGGTGGACGCGGCTCTCGATGATGCAAACGTTGGGCGATTCAACACGTTGCTGCGCGAAATGACCGCCCACTCCCAGTTCGTGCTGATCACCCACAACAAGGCGACCATCGAACTGACCGATACGCTCTACGGCATCACGATGGAAGACCCCGGAATCTCCAAGGTGGTTTCCGTCAAGCTTCACTAGCCGCCCGCCCCGACCCTCCGGCGACTCCATACCGCTTGTCATTCCGCAAGTCTCTGGTCTATACAGGAGAGCGTGTCTACACCGCCCCGCGATCCCCGTGGGAGGAAGGGCAGTCCGATCGGTCCTTGCCTGAAGAGCCCGCCATGAATGAATCTCTCCAGAGCGCCATCGCGCTTGTGGAAGCCTTCGCGGATACCTCCGGCCTTTTGGCCATCCTGGCCGGGGCCCTGGCACTCCTTCTGGTTCTTCTCGCCCTGGCGTTCCGGCGGCGGCGAAAGAAGACCTCGAAGGCGACGCCGGGTGAAGAGGCGCGGGTGCGGGGACTGAAAGCGGAAGTTGCGATCGCGGGGAAGGCCCGGTCCGTCAGCCCTTCCCCTGTGGCCCCGGCTCCGCCCGCCGCCGGGCTACGGGAATCCCCACCCACCCTCCCACCCGCGCCCCCGTCCGTCGGGGTGGAGGAGGAAGCGGCGCCCCTGTCGCCGGAGGGGTTCCTCGGGCGGTTGCGGCAGGGATTGGCGCGCACACAGAGCGCTTTTGTGGGTCGGCTCGACGCCCTGCTCGCGGGCCGTGAGAAGATTAACGAAGAGGTTTTCGAGGAGATCGAGGAGATCCTCTACACGGCCGACCTCGGGGTTGCGACCGCCACACGTCTTATGGGGAAGTTGCGCGAGACCTCGGGCAAGGGTGGCGGCGGCAGCGCGCTGCGAGAGACGCTCAAGGCGACCGTGGAAGAGATCCTCGCATCGGGTGGCGAGGAAGCCGCGATGTCCGCGGACGCGAAGCCCCGTGTCGTCATGTTCGTCGGGGTGAATGGGGTCGGAAAGACCACGACCATCGGCAAGATCGGGGCGCAGCACGTTGCGGAGGGGAAGAGCGTCATCCTGGCGGCGGCCGACACTTTCCGCGCAGCAGCCATCGAGCAGCTGGAGATCTGGGGGAACAGGATCGGGGCGACCGTGATCAAGCAGAACACCAGCTCTGATCCCTCAGCGGTGGTCTTCGATGCGGTGGCGGCTGCGAAGAGCCGAAAGGTCGATCTGGTTCTCGTGGATACGGCGGGACGGCTCCACACGAAGGCTAACCTCATGGAGGAGCTCAAGAAGATGAAGCGTATCCTCGGGCGCGAGATCCCGGGGGCACCCCATGAGGTAATCCTGGTTCTCGACGCCACGACCGGGCAGAATGCCGTGACCCAGGCCCGCCGGTTCAACGAAGCCGTCGGCGTGACAGGGATCGCGCTCACGAAGCTCGACGGTACGGCCAAGGGGGGAATCGTGATCGCCGTGCACGAGGAGCTGAAACTGCCGGTCCGTTACATCGGTATCGGGGAACAGGCAGATGATCTCCGCCCCTTCGACGCACACGACTTCGTGGAGGCGCTTTTCGCGCAGGAGTAGCCGAATACCTTTTTTTCGCATCGGCGCATGCAGGATCTGCGGTCCCCACGACGATCCTGCTGAGCCGGTCCCATGTACCCGGCATCCCTGGAGGCCATCATGTCCTATTTGCTCGCCCTCGATCAGGGCACAACCTCGAGCCGCGCGATCATCTTCGATCAGGATGGCCGGATCGTAAGCAGTGCGGCCCACGAGTTTACTCAATACTTCCCGAAGCCCGGATGGGTGGAGCACGACCCGGAAGAGATCTGGACGTCCCAGATTCGCGCTGCGAAGGCCGCACTCTCCAAAAGCGGCGTCGAAATCGCGAACGTCAAGGGGATTGGAATCACCAATCAGCGCGAAACCGCCGTGGTTTGGGAGAAGGAGACGGGAAGGCCGATGGCGAACGCCATCGTCTGGCAATGCCGCAGGACGGCGGACATGTGCGCGCTGCTCCGCGAGGAAGGTCATGAGGAGGAGATCCGCCGTCGCACCGGGCTCAAGATCGACCCCTACTTTTCAGGAACGAAAGTGCGCTGGTTCCTGAACGAGGTTCCCGGCCTTCGGGCCAAAGCGGAGGCGGGAGAGGCGCTTTTCGGCACGGTCGACAGCTGGCTCATCTATCGGCTGACCGGAGGACGTGTGCACGCCACCGATTACACGAACGCATCCCGCACGCTCCTCTACAATATTCGTGATCTCGCGTGGGACGATGAAATTCTCCGCATTCTCGACATCCCGCGTGCGATGCTCCCCGAGGTTGTTCCCTCGTCGGGAGTCGTGGGGGAGACGGACCCGGATCTCTTTGGAACCGGTATTCCGATCGCGGGGATCGCGGGCGATCAACAGGCGGCGCTCTTCGGGCAAGGTTGTTTCGAGGTCGGTCTCGCCAAGAATACCTACGGCACCGGCTGTTTCATTCTCGCAAATACGGGAGAGAAAGCGCTCCACAGCAGTAGCGGTTTGATCACAACGATTGCCTGGGGGATTGATGGGAAGGTGGAGTACGCGCTGGAGGGGAGCATCTTCGTCGCCGGCGCGGTGGTGCAGTGGCTCCGCGACGGAATTCAGATCATAGGAGACGCGGCGGAGACCGAGACCCTCGCAAACGAGGTGCAGGACAACGGCGGTGTCTACTTTGTGCCGGCCTTCGTGGGGCTGGGTGCGCCCTACTGGGATCCTTACGCGCGGGGGACGCTTGTTGGGCTGACGCGCGGGACCACGCGCGCTCATATCGCACGGGCGGCGCTCGAGGCGATCGCCTACCAGACCAGAGACGTTTTCGCGTCGATGGAACAAGACACCGGCGTTTCAATTCCGGAGCTTCGGGTCGACGGAGGGGCGACAGCCAACAACTTCCTCATGCAGTTTCAGGCCGACCTGCTCGGGCGTCCCGTTGTTCGCGCCGCCGTGGCTGAAACGACCGCGCTCGGCGCCGCCTTCCTCGCGGGACTGGCCACGGGGGTATGGAAGGGCTACGACGATATCATGAAGCGGCTGCGCGCCGCGGATCGCTTCGAGCCCACCATGGGGGACGATCAGCGTGAGGCGCTCTACGCGGATTGGCGGCGGGCGGTGGAGCGTTCCCTTGCCTGGGAGAAGGCCTGACACGGACGGGCGGGATGCAAATTATAGCCCACCGCGGGGCGTCTGCAGAGGCGCCGGAGAACACGCTTGCTGCCTTTCGCCGCGCCCTTGAGCTGGGCGCCGGAATGATCGAACTCGACGTGCGGCTCACCTCCGACGGTATCCCAGTCGTGTTCCACGACGAGACGCTTTCCAGGACTTCCGACGGAAAGGGTGCTGTTTCGGATCTTCCGCTGGAGAGGGTCCGCCGGCTTTCCGCCGGTGGGTGGTACGGCGGAAGCTTTCGGGAAGAACGCATTCCCACCCTGGAGGAAGTGTACGACCTGGTTGGCGATCGGGCCGAGATCAACGTCGAGATCAAGGGGGCAGCGGAAGAGACCGCGGACGGGGCGCTCGGTGTCGTAAACGGCGCCGGCGCGATCGAACGGACACTCTTCTCGTCTTTTGATCCGCGCGCGCTGGAGCGTATCAGGGCGAACAGCGCTTCAGCCAGGCTCGCGCTCCTCCTCGGGCCCGGCTCCTTTGTGGGCCCCGACACCCCGCTTTCCGGCGATCCGGTCGCGAGAGTTCTGACGCGGGTTGCGCGCTGGGCGCCCCTCCGGCTCGAGGGGGTGAACCTCCACCGGCTGCTTGCCTCGGCCGACCTGGTCGAGGCTTTGCACCAGAGGGCCCTTCGGGTCTATGTCTACACCGTTGACGGCCTGCGGTCGGTCAGGGCCATGGCACGCATGGAAGTGGACGGTGTCTTCACGAATGATCCGGCGCTGCTTCTCCGGCACTGGCCCGCGGTAGGCCGCCAAGCGGTCCCGGGGCGCCGCTCTTGATGCAGCAACCTTCGCAAAGAGTCTAGTTCATAACCATTTGATTTCACTTAGGAAATCCTGTGTGCTGTCGGCGGCGGCGGGAACCCTCCGTCTTGACAGGGCATGGCGGGCCACGTAACGTAACGCGGTGAGGCTCCACTGATAAGGAGCCGAGCTCCGCGATGCTCCCCCCCCCGGAGGGGAGATCATGAGCCGTGGGCGGGACAGGCCGTCCCGTTTGGGAGTGTTCCTGGAAGATCATGCCCCGGGCGTCGCGCCGCAAAAAAGACGAGCGCACGAGGGTCGGCCCCGCGCTTCAAGCGGACGTTCATCATCGACCCACTCCCGATCCCAAGCCATCGTACTTGGAATATGCGGGAAAGAGGCGGCGTGGCGGCCCTGGAGGCTATCCTCGTGCGCGGGAGCTAGGCTTCGCTTCTCAACGATGGACCGAGGAGCGGAATCACCGGAACAGGCAGGTTGATGCGAAAAATCGGACTGCCCAGAAAGCAGGGACTCTACGATCCCGCATTTGAACGGGACGCCTGTGGCGTTGGCTTCGTCGTCGACATCCGGGGGAGGAGATCCCACGAGCTGGTTCAGAAAGGGCTTCAGGTCCTCGTCAACCTGACCCATCGCGGCGCGACGGGCAGCGATCCCGAGACCGGTGACGGGGCGGGTATCCTTCTTCAAATTCCCCACGAGTTCTTCAAGAAAGCCTGCTTGAGACTCGGGTTCACGCTACGGGAACCGGGATCCTACGGCGTGGGCATGATCTTTCTGCCGCCGGATCCGGAAAAGCGAAAGCGCCGGGAAGAGATCGTGGAAGCGGTGATCGCAGCCGAAGGGATGGTGCTACTCGGGTGGCGCGACGTGCCGACGGATGAGACCAGGATTGGACGACTTGCGCGGGAGGTCAAGCCCCACATCCGGCAGGTCTTCGTTGGAAAGGGCCCGGGTGTTCCTGATCATGACGCTTTCGAGCGGAAGCTCTATGTCATCCGGCGGCAGATCTCGAAGGGCGTTTTTGCCGACGACCGCGAGGGTGCGACCCACTTTCACATCCTCAGCTTCTCGTCCCGAACGATCAACTACAAAGGACTCCTCTTGGCCCATCAGATCAGAGGTTTCTACAGGGATCTGACCGACCCGAGCTTTGTGACCGCCCTTGCGCTCGTCCACCAGCGGTACAGCACGAACACCCACCCGACATGGGATCTGGCGCATCCCTACCGCTGTATTGCCCACAATGGGGAGATTAATACGCTGCGGGGGAACCGGAACTGGATGCATGCGCGGCAAGCGATTCTCCGATCGGATCTCTTTGGCGATGATCTGAAGAAGATCTTCCCCGTCGTGACCATGCGTGGCAGCGACTCGGCTACCTTCGATAACGCCCTCGAGTTTCTCATGCTCACCGGGCGATCGATCCAGCACGCCGTCATGATGCTCATTCCCGAGGCCTGGGAGGGGCACGAATCGATGGACGCGGACAATCGCGGCTTCTACGAATATCACTCCTTCCTGATGGAGCCTTGGGACGGACCTGCTTCGATCGCTTTCACCGACGGTGTGCGTATCGGTGCGGTTCTCGACCGCAACGGCCTCCGCCCCTCCCGCTACGTCGTCACGAAGGACGACTTCGTGGTGATGGCCTCCGAGGTGGGTGTCCTGCCGATAGAGCCGGAGGACGTCGCATACAAGGGCCGGCTGCAGCCGGGCCGCATGTTCCTCATTGATACGGAGCGCGGCTGCATTGTGGACGACGAGGAGCTGAAGGAGGAGATGTCGACGCGTCGGCCCTATCGTGAGTGGGTGGAACAGAACCGGATCCGCCTCGATGATCTCCCCCCCGCCACGTCGCCCTACGAGCGGAATCCCGAACCCCTCCTCCAGCGGCAGCAAGTTTTCGGCTACACACTGGAGGATCTGCGCATCCTGCTCGCTCCCATGGCGGTCGACGGGAAAGAGCCGGTGGGCTCGATGGGCGACGACACGGCCCTCGCCGCGCTCTCTGATCGTCCCCGCATGCTCTACGACTACTTCAAGCAGCTCTTCGCCCAGGTGACCAATCCGGCGATCGATCCCATCCGGGAGGAGCTCGTGATGTCGCTCCGCAGCACTCTCGGAACGGAGCGCAATCTGATCGATGAGACCCCGGAACACGCGAGATTGCTTGCCCTCGAACATCCTGTTCTGACGAACAACGAGCTCGAGCGGATCCGGAATATTTCCATGCAGGGCTTCGCCGCAATTACGCTCCCCACGCTCTTCAAGGTGGGGGAGGGTGCGGGGGGATTCGAGGCGGCATTGGACAAGCTATGCGCCGGGGCCGCAGCTGCGGCGCGGTCCGGCAAGAACCTTCTCATCCTGAGTGATCGTGGAATCGGTCCGGAGGTGGCGCCGATCCCGGCCCTGCTGGCTGTGGGGGCGGTGCACCACCACCTCATTCGTGAAGGGCTTCGCTCGACCGTCGGCTTGATCCTCGAGACAGGCGAAGCGCGTGAGGTCGCGCACTACGCGCTGCTTATCGGTTACGGCGCCGGAGCCATCAATCCATATCTCGCCTTCGAGACCGTTCTGGATCTGCAACGGGACGGAAGCTTTGTTCCCGCAACGGTCAGCCCCGGTGAGGCGGCGACGAACTACGTAAATGCCATCAAGAAGGGGTTGCTTAAGATCTTCTCCAAAATGGGTATTTCGACCCTGGCGAGCTATCGCGGCGCGCAGATTTTCGAGGCGATAGGACTCTCGAACGTGCTCGTTGGGAAGTATTTCACCGCCACCCCCTCGCGTGTCGATGGCGTCGGACTGGAAGTGCTTTACCGGGAAGCGGCGCTTCGTCACGAGCGGGCCTTCGGTTTCGAGGCCGGGAGCGGGTCCGACTCCAATCTCGACCCCGGCGGTATCTATCAATGGCGGCACGACGGCGAGAAACACATGATCAACCCGGAATCCGTGGCGAAGCTTCAGCATGCCGTGCGTCAGGAGAGCTACGACACCTACAAGGAGTTCTCCGAAATCATCAACATGCGAAGCGAAACGCTCTGCACCCTGAGGGGGCTGCTGAAGATCAAGAATGCGGAAAATCCGGTTCCGCTCGAGGAGGTCGAGCCTGCGTCGGAGATCGTCAAACGCTTCTGCACCGGCGCCATGTCCTACGGCTCGATCAGCAAGGAAGCCCACGAGAACCTTGCCATCGCGATGAACCGAATCGGCGGGAAGAGCAACACGGGCGAGGGGGGTGAGGATCCTGTCAGGTTCACACCTGATCGGAACGGTGATATGCGGCGAAGCGCTATCAAGCAGGTGGCTTCCGGCCGCTTCGGCGTAACCAGTTATTACCTGGTCAATTCCGACGAGATGCAGATCAAGGTTGCCCAGGGGGCCAAGCCGGGCGAGGGCGGACAGCTTCCGGGCGGCAAGGTCGACAAGATTATCGCGAAGATCCGCTACTCGACGCCCGGCGTGGGACTCATCTCCCCCCCGCCGCACCACGATATCTACTCGATCGAGGATCTCGCGCAGCTTATCTACGATCTGCATTGCGCCAACAACCGCGCCAGGGTGAGTGTCAAGCTGGTTTCCGAAACGGGGGTTGGGATCATCGCGGCGGGCGTGTCGAAAGGAAAAGCAGACGGCGTTCTCATCTCCGGGCATGACGGCGGCACGGGCGCGTCTCCACAAAGCTCCCTCAAGCACGCCGGTGCGCCCTGGGAGATCGGGCTCGCCGAGACCCAGCAGGCGCTCGTCGTGAACGATCTCAGGGGGAGAATTCGCGTCCAGGTCGACGGCCAGTTGAAGACCGGGCGCGACGTGGTTGTCGGAGCACTGCTTGGCGCGGATGAGTTCGGGTTTTCCACCGTGCCGCTGATCGCGAGCGGTTGCGTCATGATGCGCGTCTGCCACCTGAACACCTGCCCCGTCGGGATCGCCACGCAGAACGCGGAGCTTCGGAAGAAATTCGAGGGGAAGCCCGAACATGTGGTCAATTATTTTCTCTTCCTCGCCGAGGAGGTCCGGGAGTTGATGGCCGCCATGGGCGTCCGTAAATTCGATGACATGATTGGCCGCGTGGATCTGCTCAACCCGATCGAAGCGATCGATCACTGGAAGGCGAAGCGCATCGATTTCTCCGACATCCTTCATTCGCCTGAAGCGTCGCCCGAGGTTGCCCGGTACTGCGTTGAGAAGCAGGACCACGGCCTGGCTGACGCGCTGGACAACAGGCTTATTGATCTCGCCCGGGAAGCGCTCGAGAGCATGCGGCCCGTCCGGATTGAAGTGCCGATCCGGAACATCAACCGCACGGTGGGGACGATGCTCGGGGCGGAGATCTCGCGGCGCCACGGTCTCGAAGGACTCCCGCAAAACACGGTCCGCTGCAACTTCACGGGCTCGGCGGGGCAGAGCTTCGCGGCCTTCGGACCCCACGGGCTCACGATGATTCTCGAGGGTGACGCAAACGACTACATCGGCAAGGGTCTCTCCGGCGCGCGTGTCATCGTATATCCGCCGAGGCGCTCGACCTTCAATCCTGCCGAGAACATCATCATCGGAAACGTGGCTCTCTATGGCGCCACGGGTGGCGAGGCGTTTTTCAACGGCCTTGCGGGCGAACGGTTCTGCGTGCGCAACAGCGGCGCGCGTGCGGTGGTCGAGGGCGTTGGTGATCACGGATGTGAGTACATGACCGGTGGTCTCGTCGTCGTGCTTGGAAAGACCGGGCGTAACTTCGCTGCCGGGATGAGTGGCGGAATTGCATACGTGCTGGACGAGAGCGGCGACTTCCACACGCGGTGCAATCAGGCGATGGTCGATCTGGAGTCGGTGAGCGAGAAGGAGGACGTGGAGGTTTTGCACGACATGATCGAACAGCACTTCCGGCTCACCCGGAGCGCCCGTGCCGAGCAGGTCCTCGAGAAGTGGCACAGCATGCTTCCGAAGTTCGTGAAGGTCATGCCGGTTGATTACCGAAGGGCGCTGGAGGAGCTGGCGGCCGAGCAGGCGGAGAAAGAGGCGACGCGTGGGTAAGGTTACGGGATTCATGGAGCTCGAGTGGCAGATGCCCGAGAAGCGTTCGGTCGAGAAGAGGCTGAACGACTACCTCGAGGTCTACGAGGGCTTCACCGAGGAAAAAGCCCGCGAGCAGGGATCCCGGTGCATGGATTGCGGGGTTCCTTTCTGCCACAACGGCTGCCCGCTGGGGAACATCATCCCTGACTGGAATGATCTGGTCTACCGCGGCAAGTGGGAGGATGCGATCGCGCGGCTGCATTTGACGAACAATTTTCCCGAGTTCACGGGGCGCTTGTGCCCGGCTCCCTGCGAGGCGGCCTGCGTCCTCTCGATCAACGACAAACCGGTGACCATCGAGATGATCGAGAATGCCATCGCGAACAGGGCCTGGAAAGAGGGATGGGTGAAGCCCGTGCCTCCCCAGCATCTCACCGGAAAGCGGGTTGCGATCATCGGCTCCGGACCGGCGGGACTGGCGGCGGCCCAGCAGCTGCGTCGTGCGGGGCACAGTGTGACGGTCTTCGAGAAGTGGGATCGCCCCGGCGGCCTTCTTCGATACGGCATTCCTGATTTCAAGATGGAGAAGGGCGTGCTCGACCAGCGGCTCGAGCAAATGGCGGCGGAAGGGGTCGAATTCCGGAGCGGTGTGCACGTGGGCGTGGATGTCAGTTTCGACGATCTCAGGAAGGAGTGCGACGCCATGGTGATTGCCATCGGGGCGGAGAAGTCGAGGGACCTTCCCATTCCCGGCCGCGAGCTCGATGGGGTTCACTTTGCGATGGAGTTCCTGCCGCAACAGAACAGGCGGATCGCGGGCGATACGATTGACTCCGCGGAAAGCATTCTGGCCGAAGGCAAGCATGTGGTGGTGATCGGCGGGGGCGACACGGGCTCCGACTGCATCGGAACCTGCCACAGGCAGGGGGCGCTGAGCGTGACGAACCTCGAGCTGCTCGAGCGGCCGCCGGATGAGCGTTCCCCCCGCAGCCCCTGGCCGGAATGGCCGCTGGTTCTCCGCACGTCGACCTCCCATGAGGAGGGTGGGGAGCGGTTTTTCTCCGTCATGACGAAACGCTTCGAGGAAAGCAACGGGAAGGTCAGCGGCCTCGAGATCGTGAAAATCAGGGTCGGCGAGAAGGATACCCGCCACGGCCGGTTCTCCCGCTGCCAGGCCTTCGA
>CBDUXZ010000030.1:0-10971 GCA_965371325.1 uncultured bacterium
CGGGCCATGACCATTGCTTGAGAAGGCCCACTGCTTCCTGCGAAAGATATTTCTCCCTGAATCCCGTGTCTTTCCGGGAGCGCCGGATAAAATACTCTGCCAGCTGCGGGATGTCCTCGCGGTGATCACGAAGAGGCGGCACCTGGATGGAAACCACGTTGAGACGATAGTAGAGGTCGGCGCGGAAGCGCTTCTCCTGGACGGCCTGCTCGAGCGCCTGGTTGGTGGCCGCGATGATCCGCACATTTGCTTTCTTCGACCGGCTTGCACCAAGGGGATCGTACTCCCCTTCCTGAAGGACGCGAAGAAGCTTCGCCTGCAGATCCGGCGTCATCTCCCCGATCTCCTCAAGAAAGAGAGTACCTCCTTCCGCCTGTTCGAACTTTCCGGCGTGGCGCTGGTGCGCACCGGTAAATGCGCCACGCTCGAATCCGAAAAGCTCGCTCTCCATGAGCGTGGCGGGAATAGCGGCAGCGTTAACCGTAACGAACGGACGGCCGAAACGGTGACTGGCCCGGTGAAGCTCCTGCGCGACCAGCTCTTTCCCCGTTCCGCTCTCCCCTTGAATCAGCACCGTCACGTCGGTTTTGCAGAGCCGCCCTATCGTCTTGAAAATCTTCTGCATGGCGGGGCTCTGGCCTATGATCGTGCGCCTGTCCGGGGGAGTTTCCGACCTGGCCCTGTTGGCCTCTCGCGCCTGGTGGGCCAGCGCCCGGCTCTGGAGCGCCTCCGCCACCATGGCGATTGCCTCATCGAGATTGAATGGCTTGGTGAGATACTCGTAGGCGCCGCGCCGCATGGCCTCTACAGCGTTGTCCATTGTTGCCTGCGCAGTGATGATGATGACCGAGGTGTCGCAGCCGAGGTCACGCAGCCGATCGAGAATTTCAAGACCCGTGGTGCCGGGCATTCTGATATCGATGAGTGCAACAGGGTACGCGCCTGACTGGATGCGGGCGAGCGCTGCGTCCCCGTCTTCGGCCAGATCGACGGCGTACCCCGCCGACTCGAATGCGTTCCTCAGCACGAATCGCATCGGTTGCTCATCGTCCGCCACGAGTATGCGCGTCCCGGTGTGATCGGAACGATTCATGGCATCTCCTCCGCCGGCAGCACGACGCGTACCCGGGTGCCCCGCTCTCCGTAAGCGTTCCCGATCTTGATTGATCCGCCGTGGTCCTTGATGAGCTTGTGAGACACGGCGAGTCCGAGGCCGCTTCCCCGCGATTTTGTGGTGAAGTAGGGGGTGAACAGCTTTTCAAGATCCTCTGGCCGGATGCCGGCGCCGTCATCCTCAATCTCGACGGCGATCATCGGCTGGGGGGAGTGATCGGCGCGTCCGGGGTGAGGATCGAGATCAACCTTCGAAATGATTAGAATCTTTCCCGCCGGAGGGTGCTCACAAACGGCTTCAACGGCGTTTCGCAGGAGGTTCAGGAATACCTGGGTCAGGCGTTCCTCGTCGCCGCGCACCGGTGGAAGGCTCGGATCGAAGTCGAGCCTGAAGCGGATCTGCTCCCGCTTGGTTTCCGGCAGGAGAAGCTGAACGAGATCGTCGAGAATTTTGTTGACGTTCACGGTGCCGATTTGAAGTTTCTTCGGTGAGGAGAGGTCAAGAAGCTCTTCGATGAGCCGGTTGATGCGATCGACCTGCTGGATGACCAGATCGGCACATTCGACAAGCGTTGTCTGGTTTCCCCGCCCCTCGGCGAGCCCCTGTCTGAGGATCTGGGCGGCGCCGCGAATACCGCCCAGCGGATTTTTCACCTCGTGCGCAATCCCGGCCGCCAGAGTTCCGACGAGGGCCAGGTCATCGGAGTGGCGGGCCCGCACCTCGAGCTCCCGGATCACGGTCATGTCCTTGAAGACGGCGGCGACGCCGATGCGCTCGCCATCGAGATTGGTCACCGCCGAGCACGTGAGGCTGATGTAACGGGTTGATCGGTCCCGAAGCGTGAGCGGCGCCTCGTGCATCAGCGTGGTTTGACCCGAGCTCATGGTCCGCTCCATCTGCTCGACGAGATGGGGATCGGCCTTCAGAAGTTCTCCGATCGGTCGACCGATGGCGTTCTGTTTGCTGATTCCGGTGATGCGCTCGGCGGCGTGATTGAAAACGCGAACCGCGAACCGGGGATCGAGAACCATGATCCCGTCATCCATGCAATCGAGAAGGTGGTCGTTGATGTCGCCGTTCATGCTGTTGATTTCCCGAAGGCGGGCCGGGAAGCTCCGCGGTCAGGCCGCATGCGCCGGCCCACACTCTCTTCTCTGGCGCTCGAAGAAACGCGCGATCGTTTCAGACACCTCGGCCCGTGATTCGAGACGATTGATCGCGTCCCTGAAGAGGGCTCCGCCGGGAAGTCCCTTCGTGTACCAGGCGAAGTGCTTGCGCATGACCCGAACCGCGGGCGCTTCGTTTTCCATGAACTGGATCAGGGCGTCGAGGTGCCGCAGCATGAGAGCCTGCCGCTCCTCGTGGTCGGGCCCCTGGGGGTTGTAGGTGCCGGTCTCCATGAAGTCCCGAACCTGTGAAAAGATCCAGGGATTGCCAAGAGCGGCCCGTCCGATCATGACGCCCGCACAGCCCGTTTCGTTGAGGAGCTGCAGCGCTTTTTCGGGGCTCGTCACATCGCCGTTTCCGATGACGGGAATCCTGACACTCGCGACCACCGCCTGCGTGACGCGCCAGTCGGCCCGCCCGGTGTAGGCCTGCTTTCGGGTCCGTGGATGGATGCTGATGGCGTCGGCGCCGCAGTCCTCCGCGATCCGGGCGATCTCCGGCGCGTTGATGCTGCCCGCATCCCACCCGCTGCGCATCTTGACCGTCAGCGGGATCCGGATTCGCTTCCGGACCGCCGTCACGATTTTTCTGACTTTCTCCGGCTCCCGCATCAGCACGGCTCCAGCGAAGGACCGGACGAACTTTGACACGGGGCAGCCGAAGTTGATGTCCAGCAGATCAATCCCCTTCGCCTCGAGGATTCCGGCCGCCTCCGCCAGGATGTCGGGGTCGGCGCCGAAAATCTGGGCCGCCATCGGGCCTTCCTCGAGGGCCCGCGAAGCCATTTTGTGGGTTTTCTCCCCACCTTCGACGATCCCCCGGGCACTCAGGGTTTCCGAGTAGACAATCCCAACGCCCTGCTCTTTCGCGAGAAGCCGGAAGGGGAGGTTGGTGACCCCGGCCATGGGGGCCAGCGCCACGGGACGCTCCAGGCGAATGGGGCCGATCTGAAGGCGGGGAAAACTCATGGAATTCCTTTTGCCACGAACCGTTCCGGGTGATATAGTTTTGCTCCGAATTTACTGGAACCCACGGGTCGCCGCAATGGGTAATGCCTAAATTATAGGCAAAATGCGGCCCGATATGCCAGGAAGCTTAAGCGGTTCCCTCTGGGGGCAAAAGGCGCAGGGGACGCCTTTTCCCCGGCCCCCCGGTTTTCCCAAACCCGATGGTGCATTTCCGACAGGCCCAGAGCCTCCGACGCCCTCGCGGATCGCGCATGGCAAGCGGCAGGCACGCCTCTGGAGGAGCGACGAGTGAGGATCACGCAGGCACGGATTCCGGCGCTGGCTTTTTTGCTAATCGGGCTCTTGGCATCCGGTTGTGCATCTTTCTCCGGAAAAGGTCCGAAGAAGATCGAGCAGCCATCGGCCGCCGCGACCCCCGAGGAGGGCGCCGGCTGGGCGTCCAGGTTCTCCGCCGGCGACGTGAAACCCTTCGGAGACAGCGACGGCAAGCGGGCGCGCCTGTATTTCGAGGAACGGGGCGAGGGTCGGCCCAAGGCCGCGAAAGGTCAATTACGTGATCCGGAAAAGGTTCTGCCGGCCGAGGTGAAGGCGCAGGTCCAACAGTATGTCGATTATTTCACGAACAGGGGCCGCAAGCATGTTCGGCGGTGGCTGAACCGGTCGAGCCGTTACGTGCCCATGATGAAGCGCATCTTCCTCGAGCACGGCCTCCCGCCCGATCTTGTCTACGTCAGCATGATCGAATCGGGGTTCAACCCCTTTGCCGTGTCGCGCGCGCGCGCCGTCGGCATGTGGCAGTTCATCTCCCCCACGGGCCGCCGCTACGATCTGAAGATTACCCGCTACGTCGATGAACGCCGCGATCCCGAAAAAGCCACCCGGGCCGCGGCGCGATATCTTGGGGACCTCTACGAGATCTTCGAATCCTGGGATCTGGCGCTGGCAGGTTACAATGCTGGCGAGGGGAAGATTGGCCGAGGTGTGCGCCGGCATTCGACGGATAACTTCTGGGAGATCAGAAAAACCCGATTCCTGCGGAGAGAAACGAAGGACTACGTCCCCAAGTACCTCGCCGCCCTCATGATCGCCAAGAATCCCGCCAAGTACGGCTTCACCCACCTGAGCTACGAGCAGCCGGCGCGGTACGAGGTGGTCGATGTCGGAGGCGGGGTTTCGCTCCGGGCGGCGGCCAGGGCCTGCGGCGTCACGCAAGAGGATCTGCGCCAGCTCAATCCCGAACTGCGCCGCTCGGTAACGCCGCCGGGGTCGTCCTATGCGCTTCGGATTCCCGCAAGCTCCGGGCGGGAAGCTCACACCAGGCTCGCGGCGCTGAAGGCGGAGAGCAGGAAGGTGGCGAGCATCGGGCGTCATCGGGTCCGGCGTGGAGAGACGCTCTCGACCATCGCCCGCCGCTATGGGGTTTCGACGAGGGCCCTGGCGAGGGCGAACAATATGGGGTTGCGCGACACGCTTCGCGCAGGGAGAAAGATCAGAATTCCCGGTCTGGGCAGAAAATCCGCCAAAGTTGCCGTCGGCAAGGCGGGCGTGCATGTTGTCAAGCGCGGCGATACCCTGGGGATGATCGCCCGCCGTTACGGGGTATCGGCCAAGGCTCTTGCGCGGGCGAACAACATGCGTACAACGGGTATCCTTCGAACGGGAATAAGCCTTCAAATTCCAGGCCCCTCCCGTCAGGCGAGCAAGGGGAAAAAGGAGAGAACCGTCTACGTGGTCAAGCGGGGCGACACACTTGCGGGTATCTCGGCGCGGTTCGATACGACGGTCAGCGATCTTATGCAGCATAACGGGCTACGAAGCTCCCGCATTGGCATCGGGAAACGCCTCGTTATTCCCGCCGCCGGGAACGCATCATTGAAGAAAAGCACCGACGTGGAAGCCTGAGCGCCGCAGGGGCAGCCCCGCTGCCGGCTACACCTCCCGCAAACTGTTCGCATGGCCCGGCATCTCATGCCGGGCCGTTTCTTTGGGCGCTATGCTATGATCGCATTCAGTCGGGATCGCGCTTCCGGACGCCGGGGGTTCTTCATGAAACAGTCTATTGGTGTTGACGAGGCCCGGGAGATTATCCTTGCAGCGGTCCGGCCTCTCGGTTCGGAGAAGGTGGCCCTCCCGGCGAGCCTCGGCCGCACTCTGGCCGAGACCGCGATCTCGCCCTGGGATATTCCTCCCCTGGACAACTCGGCGATGGACGGCTACGCCGTGCGGGCCGCCGATGTGGCGGACGCCACCCGGGACAACCCTGTGCGGCTCGAGGTCCTGGAAGATCTCACCGCGGGCCGCATCGCCGGGCAGGCCGTCCGGCAGGGAACGGCCATTCGTATTATGACAGGCGCGCCGATCCCCGATGGGGCGGATGCGATCGTTCGGGTTGAGGATACGGAGGGATCCGGCAGGGAAGTCAGAGTTCTGGTTTCCGTGGAGGAAGGGTTGCACGTTCGCCGCATGGGGGAGGACGTCAGCGCCGGCCAGAAGGTGATCGAGACCGGGACCCCCGTAACGCCCGCCGTCGTGGGAATGCTCGCCGGTCTGGGCTGTGCCTTTATACGCGTGAGTCAACGGCCGCGCGTCGCAGTCCTGTCTACAGGCGATGAGTTGGTTGACGTGGACGGCGATCGAAGCGGCGGGAAGATCATCGCGACGAATACCTATTGTCTGGCCGCCCAGGTGCGCGAGGCAGGTGCAATTGCGATCAGCCTGCCCATCGCCCCCGACAGGCCCGACGTCATCGAATCTCGCTTTCACGAAGCGATGACCTGCGACGTCATTCTCTCGTCCGGGGGGATTTCGGTCGGCGATTACGACTTCATCAAGGAAGTGCTCCGACGGCTCGGAACCGAAATGAAGTTCTGGCGTGTGGCGATGAAGCCCGGCCATCCCCTCGCCTTCGGAATCCTCGGTGAGAAGCCCGCGTTTGGTCTTCCCGGGAATCCCGTCTCCTGCATGGTCTCCTTCGAGCAGTTCGTGCGGCCAGCCCTCAGGAAGATGATGGGGCATACCCGGCTTTTCCGGCCTGTCGTTCGCGCACGCCTGGGTGAGAGCCTTCGCCAGAAGCCGGGGCGCCGCACGTTTCTCCGGGCGTGTGTCTCCCGGGAGCCAGGCGGATACGCCGTCGTCACGACGGGGAATCAAAGCTCCGGTGTCCTCCTGTCTATGGTTCGGGCAAACGGCCTTCTGATCTTTCCGGAGAAGAAGGCGGAACTGGTGGAGGGATCCTCGGTGGACGTGCAGATCATCGACCCGGCCTTTTGGCAGGTCGCGGAGCCCGGTCTCTGAGATGGTAAAGCCGCCACCCATCGTCTGCTTTGCGGGACGCTCCGGAAGCGGAAAGACGACATTGCTGGTCGAGGTGATTCGGCTTCTGCGTGCGCGTGGCCATCGTGTCGCTTCCGTCAAGCACGACGTTCACGGCGCGACCTTCGACAAAGAGGGAAAAGATTCCTGGCGCCACAAGGAGGCGGGCGCCGAGACGGTCGTTCTGGTTGCGCCGGGCCGTGTCGTGAGCATCTCCGACAGCCCTGGGGAGCCCTCGCTCGAGGAAGTGCGCGATCGCTTCTGCGCCGGCGCGGATGTCCTTCTTGCCGAGGGTTTCAAACGTGCGCCGCATCCGAAAATTGAAGTGGCGAGGGCCGCGCGGGGGGCCGCTTTGCTGCTCGGGGCGCGGGATGGCCTGGTGGCGGTGGCGTCTGATTTCAAGACCGATCCGGGAGTGCCGCTGCTCGATCTCAACGCACCCGGGAAGGTTGCCGACTTCGTCGAGAAAACGTTTCTGAAGCCCCGTTCGGGATCGCGCGCATGAGTGATGATGAGCAAGTCCGGCGCGCCTGCGCCGCTACCGCCGCCGCCGTTCTGGCCGGCGGAAAGAGCCGGCGAATGGGGCGCCCGAAGCCCTTCCTGACGTTGGGAGGGCGGCCGCTCATCGGGCGGGTGATCGACGCGTTGGCGGATCTTTTTTCCGAGATCTTTATCGTGACTCCGGACGAGGCCCCTTTCGTGGATCTCGGCTTCCCTGTCATTGCAGACAGCCGTCCGGGAAGCGGTGCCCTTGGTGGCGTGTTCACGGCCGTCCAGGCGACGGCCCTCCCTCAGGTCCTCGTCGTTGCCTGCGACATGCCCTTCCTGAACCCGGATCTCCTCGCCCACATGGCCGTCCGCGCAAGCGGACATGGCGCAGCCGTGCCCCGCGCCGCAGACGGGCTGCATCCGCTTCACGCGGTGTACGCAAAGCGCAGCAATGAGGCCCTGGCCTCGGCTCTGGATGGGGGGGCGATGAAGCTTATGGACGTGCTCCCCGCCCTGGCGGCGGTGGAGGTGGATGAGGCGGAGATGCGTCGCTTCGATCCGGATCTTCACTCCCTCTTCAACGTGAACCGTCCTGAGGATCTCGAGCGGGCACGCGCCGTTCTGGCCGCGCGCGGGCCCGAAGGCCGCGTCGTGCAGGCGGGAGGCGGCCGGGATGGCTGACGGGCGCAACTACGAAGTGATCATCAGCGGCTCCGGCCCTGCTGGTGCGGGACTTGCGCTGGCGCTGACGGCGAGGGCGCCGGAGCTTGCGCCGGAAATTCTCGTGCTCGAGGCTTCGCGCCACCCGAGGGAGAAAATCTGCGCGGGGGGCATCACGGCCGACGGCGTGCGCCAGCTGAAAAGCTGGGGGGCGGGAATTCACGTTCCCGCGGTTCCCGTGAAGGGCGTCCGACTCCGATACGGGAAACGCGTCACCGATATCCCTGCCCCCGAGAGTGATGCGGTGGTGGTAAGGCGCGACGCATTCGATCTGAGCCTCGTGGACGCCGTGAGAGCCCGGGGTGTGGAGGTGCGGGAGGAGACGCCCGTCCAGGGTGTTGAGAGAACGGCCAACGGCGTGCTGGTGCGCGTCCCCGGAGGGGAGATAGGTGCACGTGCCGTCGTGGGGGCGGATGGCGTGACCAGCGCGGTCCGTCGATCGGTGGGTTTTCCAGGCGGCCGGCGCCACGCCCGGCTTCTCGTCGTGGAAACCCCCGCGAGCGAAGACGAGAGGGGCGGAGACGCAGGCCTGTTCGAGTTCGACTTCACGCACGTGGAGAAGGGGATACAGGGTTACGTCTGGGACTTTCCCTGTCTCGTCGATGGCAAGCCTTCAGTGAGCCGCGGTATTTTCGATCGGGCGCCGGACGGCGTGCGGCGGCGCGACTGGAAACGCGCGTTTGCGTCGGCCCTCGAGGAGCGGGGGGTTTCCCCCGAGGCATTCCCCTGGAAGGGATACGCCGAGCGCGCCTTCGATCCGCGAATCCCGACGGCCGCGCCGCGTGTTCTCCTTGTGGGTGATGCGGCGGGAATCGATCCACTCATGGGAGAAGGGATCGCCCAGGGCTTCGCCTACGCGGAGCTTGCTGCGGATGCGATTCTTAACGCTCGCAAGAGGGAAGATTACCGTTTCAATGATTATCACCGGCGGGTTTTGCGATCCCCGCTCGGGCGGGAGCTTCGTCTCACGGCGCGAACCGCGGACTACCTCTATGACCCTCGCCACTTCCCCTTCTGGATCTCGCTGATCTTCGATAACAGCAACGTGAGGAACATTGTCGGAGAGGCGCTGGCGGAAGGGGGCGGACTCAGAAACCACATCGGAAGCATCGCCATGTCGGCTCTGGGCCGTTTCCTCCTCCCATGGCGGCGCTAGGCCGGCTCCTCCCCTCGAACGCGGGCGATGAGGCTGGTCGTTCGCGCGCCGGGAACGTCCGGGAGTACCACCACCCGTCCACCCCGCGCCTCGACCTCTTCCCGCCCGATAATCGTCTCCGGCGTCCAGTCTCCTCCCTTGACGAGCACCTCCGGGCGAAGCGCCTCCACCACGCTGTGCGGATCGAGCTCGTCGAAGATGACCACGTAGTCGACGAACTCGAGAGAAGCCAGGATCTCCGCGCGCTCGAGGGCGGGAATGACAGGCCGGTCGGGACCCTTGAGGGCGCGGGCGGAACCGTCGCTGTTCAAGGCGAGCACGAGTACGTCGCCGAGGGCCCGCGCCGCCTTCAGGGTCCGGATGTGCCCGACGTGGATAAGATCGAAACAGCCGTTCGTGAGGACGATGCGCTCCCCCCTCTGTTGGCGGCGCCGGACCTCGGCCGCGAGAGCCTCGAGCTTCCAGGCCGGGGAAGGCGCGTTCTTGAATGAAGATTCGCCCATCAGCGTTCCTCCAGGATGCAGGTGACCACGCACTCCACGTGATAGGTCTGGGGATACAGATCGATCGCCTTCATGTCGTCGACCCGGTAGCCTCGCTTCACCAGCCGCGCGAGATCGCGCGCGAGCGTTGCCGGATCGCAGGCGACGTAAACGATGCGGGGCGGCGCAAGCGTCGTCAGCGCAGGCATGGCATCCGCGGCGCCGCTGCGCGGCGGGTCGAGTAGGACGGCGTCGATATTGCCTGCCCTCTCGAGCGCCGTCTTCGCCGACGCCGCGACAACCTTTGCGGCCAGGCCTGCGTGCGCCAGATTTTTCGATATATCCTCTGCTGCGACTAGATCCCGCTCGGCGGCGTACATGCGGATGCCGAGAGCGGCCAGCGGTAGCGTGAAATTGCCAGACCCGGCGTACAGCTCGAGCACACCCACGGGCAGGGGGTCGCCGAGCGCCGCGATGACCGTCTTTATGAGGACCAGGTTTGCCTCCCATGCCGCCTGGGAGAATGACCACGCGCGCTGACGGAGTGTGAAGGGGGCTCCGGGAAGGACGCCCTCAGGGTATCGGTGCACGATGTAGAGGTCCCCCCACTTCGCGATTACCTGATCCCCGGCGCCGAGGAGCGCGGCTCCGGCGAGAGGTCCTGCCTCTACCAATGTGCGCGCGATCCGGCCGATCCCCTGGTGAGTCTCCCTTTGCGTTCGCCCGAAGAGCCGAAAAACCGCGACGCCCGGCCCATCGTCGCTCCCCACCGCAAGCTCCACCGATCCGAGTCCCTTCAGTGCGGGTCCCGCCCCCAGGGCCTCGCGAAGGGCGGCGTGCGCGGTCTGGAGACCGGGAGACATCTGGAGGCATGCCGGCGCGTCCACCACCTCATGGGAGGCGGGGGCGTGAAAGCCGAGGCGCAGCCGGCCGTCCGACCATGACACCTGGAGGCGCGTGCGGCGGCGATAGCCAAGCGCGGGTCCGGCGTACAGAACGGGGGGAACTTCCACCCCCTCGATGCGGCCGATGCGGTGAAGCGAGTCCTCGACCGCGCGCCGCTTCGCCTCCCGCTGCGCCTCCTCCGTCACGTGCTGCCACTGGCATCCGCCGCAGGTGAGCGCGAGCGGGCAGGGCGGCTCACGCCGGCAGGAGGCGGGCTCGAGCACTGCGATAAGCTTTCCCCGGGCCCATCGTTCTTTTTCCTCGAGGAGGCGAACCCTCAGGCGATCGCCGGGGGCAGCCCCGGGAACGAACAGGGCGCGTGGCGTGTGCGCAACGCCCTCCCCGCCGTAGGCAAGCGACTCGATCGTTACGTCGATTTCCCGGGCGGGCCCGGGGGATGCCCCCGGGTCGCCGGATACCGTGGTCGGGATCTTTTCTTGCATGGTCAGGAGCCCGGTGAGCAAGCGGGCAAGCGGCAGGCCCGCGGTTCAAAATGTGTCAAGGGATCGACTCGACGTTGTAACGCCAGAAGCTCAGGGTAGCCGACCAGTACGCGGCCGGAAGACCCGCCTTCTGCTTGAGCTCGGCAACAAACCCCGCCGGGTCGGGAAGAGCGTC
>CBDUXZ010000031.1:0-10773 GCA_965371325.1 uncultured bacterium
TGATGACCTCTTCTGCGCGGAGCATCGCATCGTCGTCTCCCATGTTCATGAGATCGGCGACCACGCGGTGCTCGAATTCGAGATTCTTGTAGAGCATTCTGAGTCGCTTCTCGAACAGTTCCGCCTCCCGCGCCCTTCCGCGCGGCGCGGCGCGGCCCTCCCTTTTCTGTGCTTTGGAGGAGATCTCCTCGATCTTCTTCGCGTGCAGCTTTTTGTCCGCCTTGGCCTGGGAGAGCTGCGCCTCCAGGCTCTGCAGCTCTTTCTCGAGTTCAGAGAGGTCTTCCCAGCTCCACCCCCCCAATTTCTCCTCGAGTTCCGCCTTTTCTGATTCCAATGCGCGAATTTTGCTGACGCGCTCGCTCCCGTGACGCGACGCCTCGCCGAGCTTTCCGGAGACCCGTTTCAGCTCCGTTTCAATTCGGGCCACCCGCTGCGCGCTCTCGCGGTCGAGCCGCTCTGCGATCTCCAGCTTCTCCTGCTCGGTGCGGAGCACGAAGCGCCGGGCGTGAATCCAGAGAACCTGAAGGAGACCGAACACATAGAGGATGAGAATCCCGTTCGCGAGCCAGGTGTTGTTGCCGATTGTCGCCCTGACATCAACGACGAGCGCCTGGCGCATGAGCCTGTAGTTCTCGCGCGCGATCTCCGCGTCGCTCCGCGTGCCCAGGCCGCGGGCCGGGAGCGCAAACACCGGCGCGTCAGATCTGCCCAGGGGAGCGGATAGTCCGTCGGGCGGAAACCATTCCGTGACCCGTGGATAAAGTCTAATGCCTTCGGCCGTTTGCACGACGACATCCAGACCGACGCCCAGTTTGCGAAGGTTCCGAATCCAGCCCTGCGCCATTGCCTCCCGGACTCGATCGGGCACCAGATCCGCGAAAATCACCTTTCCTGCCAGCAGATCTTCCGGATTGACAGTCACGGCCTGACGAACCGCGTCTTTCACACGGCTGGAAATCAGGTCCTCGCCCCCTTTCAGGCTGAATATGTAAAGAAATACGAACGCGAGGATGGCGCCTGTAATAAACCGGAATGAGAAGTCTCGCATACGCAGACCGCCGTCAATCTGCCCCGACGGGCCGGGGCGAAATGCCTCCCTTGCCAGGCCTTGCCAGGGAAGTTCCCTATAATAAAACGCTTGACTTGATTTCACCAACCCGTAACATTAATATGACAGTAGAGATACGTGTTTCACTTGTTTCATGGTTCGGTTACCCCATGCGGATCAGTGCAGAATATAATGCCGTTTCCCGGAGATCATCCCGGGAACGGCTTTCTTGTTTCACGGATGCGAAAGCAACGTTGAACTCGCGCACGTCTCGGCGTCGCGCTGGCTAGCACGATGACGTGAACTCTCGCTTCGGGGTTCCGGAGGAGGAATTACATGCCGACCGGTACTGTGAAGTGGTTCAATGAGAAAAAGGGCTATGGTTTTATCACTCAGGAGTCGGGGGAGGACGTCTTCGTTCACTTCACGGCGATCAATGGGGAAGGGTTCAAAACCCTTGCCGAGGGGGATAACGTCGAGTTCGAGGTCACCCAGGGATCCAAGGGTCCCCAAGCGGCAAACGTGACGAAGGTCTAGTCGCGACCGAAGATCGATCATCCCGACGGGGCCTCGCTTGAAAGCGCAGGCCTCGTCTCTGTTTTATCACGCTTCTTGCATCCCTGAAGTTACACCCGGTTCGGATGCGGCGCCCATCAGGCGGGCGCACGCCCGGACCTGGAGACGGAAATCAGCCCCTCCGGAAACCCGGGCGCCACACGCAGGGTCCGGCTCTTGCGGACCAGCACCTGTCCTGGCGGCATGCCTCGGGGCTTGCGGACCTGGCTGAGTTCCGCGACGATCACGTCAACGCTCCGTTCCTCGCGCGCGCGGCTGAAGTGAGCCGCGAGGCGGGCCGCTCCCTCGACCGCGCTGGAAGGGGCCTCCCTGCCGCCGCGGCGGCGGAGCAGAACGTGGGCGCCCGGGATCCCGCGGGCGTGAAACCAGAGATCCTTCGCGCTTCCGATCCGCGTTACGATGCGGTCGTTGTCGCGGCCGTGCCTCCCCACGAGCACTTCCCAGCCCACGAGTTCAAATCGCCTCGGACCTTCCTCCCCGCCGGGTGCCGGCGGGCGCGCAGGTTTTCTCCGCGGTGAAGCGCGTTTTGCATTCCCCCCCAGCGATTCGTCGATCGTGGCGAGTGTCGCGGCATCGCCGGCTAGCTCGGCGTGAAGGAGCTGCTCTTTAAGATAACGAAGCTCCACCCCTCCCCGATCGATGACCTGCCGGAGATGCGTGACGCCCCTCTTCGCCTTTTTTGCCCTTGCGTAGAGCCGCTCGGCATTCTCGGCCAGCGTCAGGGCCGGGTCGAGCGGAATCGAGACCGACGGGCCTGCGGGGTCGAAGGAATCCACCACGTCGATTGCCGGAAGGCGCCGCCGACCGGTGTCGCCCTCGGCAAGCAGGAGATGCGCCTGCCTGCGCCAACGCTCGCCGCCTGCCGCCTTGGCGAGATCCGCCCGCTGACGGTCGAGCTTGAGCTCCCGGTGGGCGATGAGACGCGAGAGAGACCGGAGGGTGCGGAGGCGCATCACTTCAAGTCCCTCATTCCCCTCCCTTGCCGCGCAGAGAGTATCAAGCGCCTCGGAGACGCTCGGCACGCTTTCGGTACATTGCTCGAGTCCGGCGAGATCGAAGGGGAGCAGCTCGGCGGGTTGCCCCTCGTCGTCCCTCAGAAGAAGAGGACGGCAGGGGGTGCGAAGAGCGTCCTTCATTGATTGGAGGATGGCGACGGCGGTCTGGAGGTTCATATTCCCCCCGGCAGCCCAGCCCGCGCGATCGATGACGTGGGCTGCAAGCCGCCTCCCCACCCCCTCGAAGACCCGCGAGAGAAGCCTGTCAAGCGGTTCCTCGCCCCCCCCCTTTTTCGCGGCGCGAAGGCGGTTCACCGTTTCCACCACCGCCGCGGGATCCGTCCTCTCCGGATCGAGGCGCCCCGCAAGTGCGGGGGGTTCGTAGCGATTGCGGGGGGCCAGCGGGCGGCGAGCAGAGGGGAGCGGCCGGATAAGGCCGAGGATCTGCGGCTGGCCGTTCTCTTCAGCCATGAGAAGGACGGTGGCCGCATGCCCGGTCATCTCGGTTGTCAAAACCACGGCGGTCTTTTCACAGTCCTTTGGGCGGGGTCCAAATCGCAGGTGAATGACCGGACGATCCTCATCGGCCCACGCGAGCGCGAATGGGCGTCCCACGAGATGTTTTCGGGCCAGCATGCAGAAAGGGGGCGGAACGCGGGGGTTCGCGGGCTTCTGCCGGGTGGTATGAACGCGCGGGCGGCGTGGGTTGGCCGTTGCCAGAACGCGCTCATTGCCCCCGGGGCCGCGCAGGGTGAGAATCAAGGTGTCGATGTCCGGCTGGTGCACTCGGCGGACGCGGGCACCGCGAAGGGCCCTGTTCAGCTCAACCGCCAGTTGCACGCGCAAAGGTCGATCAAGGATCACGATGGCAACCTCTGACTTGCCGCTGGCAGGGCGGGCCTGCTAATTTTCGCGGCCCTGCCTCGAGACGCGACCGCAACGCAATTAGCGCGGCCGGCCTGATTCCTGGAGCGTTTTCTGGAATGATGGAGGCCTGTTCTTGAAAATCGTGTTCTACGTGAGCGCACACGGCTTTGGCCACGCCGTTCGAACTTCGGAGGTGATGCGTGCGATACTTGCCCGCATTCCAGAGGTGGAAATTCACGTCCGGAGCAGGGCGCCTGCATGGCTCTTCCCCGCGGAGGTGCGGGGGCGGATCTCGGAAATCGGTCTGGATGTCGGCGTTGTGCAGCAAAACAGTCTGACCCTCGACACCGCCGCAACCCTCGCCCGGATGGAAGACGTTCTGCGCGACTCGGAGGCGCTTCTTCGCGCGGAGGTCGAGCTCCTCCGCGATCTTCGCTGCGACATCGTGGTAGGCGACATTCCCCCTCTTGCCTTCGAGGCCGCCCGTCGAGCCGGCGTTCCGTCGGTGGCGATCACGAACTTTTCCTGGGACTGGATCTACCGCGCTTACCTTTCTTCCGAGCCGCGTTTCGCGCCGATCATCGACGGGATGGCGAATCACTACGGCACCGCAACGCTCTTGCTGCGTCTCCCTTTTCACGGCGATCTCTCGGCCTTCCCCAGGCATCGCGACATCCCTCTCATAACGCGCAGGTCTGAAGGTTCGCGGGATGCGCAGCGACGCCTCCTTGGTCTGGGGGGAGGGCCCATAGCGCTCGTTTCCTTCGGAGGATTTGGTCTTTCCCAGCTTCCGCTGGCGCGCATCGCCCGTGAGCGGCCGGGCTGGACGTTTCTCCTCCCCGGAAGCTCCGGCGGGAGCGGGCCCGGGAACATTGTCTCCTATGACGAGCGGGCGGTCCGTCACGAGAATCTCGTTGCCGCGGCCGACGTCGTCATGACAAAGCCGGGATATGGAATTGTAGCGGAGTGCCTCGCGAATGGTGCGCGGATTCTCTACACCGCTCGTGGCGACTTTCCGGAGTATCCGATACTGGAGGCGGCGGTGCGCCGGCACGCGCACGCACGCTATGTCTCGCCGGAAGCGCTCCTGGCGGGGCGTATCGGCGATGCCCTTGATCTCCTGCTTGCCGACGAGAGTCCGGTAGACGCGCTCGGTGACGAGGACTTCCTGGGGGCGCCGGTGGCCGCGAAGATTATTCTGGAGATGGCGGAGGGTTAACTCACCGCTTCCTGGCGGTCACCATGAGGTAGGTGTTCTCTCCCTCCCGAACGCGGGCTCCACCGCGGAGGATATCCCGCAGCGCCTCGTTACGGTTCTTCGTGGAGCTTCCCATCACGACCGCCTCTCCGTCCTTCACCTCTATCTGCGTGGACGCTTCCGTGAACTTGATGCTCCGGCCGCCCCGGGCGAGGTTCCGCATCCAGGGTGTGATATCGAGGAGGATTCGATCCGTCCCGATGGTTCGCGCATGAACCGTGAGTCCGGTGTCGACGGAGACCCATCGTGTGGATCTGGTGAGATAGCCGCGCCCGGCGGCGTAGTGGTGAAAGACATCGGTAAAGGGAACCTCATGCCCCGTTGCGATCTCGGCGGTGCCGTCATTCATCACGGTTATCGTCTGAACCGCTGTCCGGCGGCTGTGCGTCTTCTCGTCGCCGAGGGTGGCCAGAGCCGAGATGCCGCTTCCGGGGAGGGCTACCGGAACGGTTCCGATCTGCCAGCCCGAACTACGATAGGCCCAGTCGACCTCCGCGTGGAGGGCCCGGAGATCCCGATCCGTAACCGACTCGACGGTGATCTGAATGTTGCTCTGGCGGACGTCCTGGGATGCGAGAACCGCTTTTACCGCGGCAAGCCCTTCTGGGGTGTCGATGATAACGAGTGAGTTCGTTCTCGAGTCGACCGACACGCGCCCTTCGGAAGTGAGCGCGGTCGAAACACCGGACATGAGCTCCTCGGCCACACGGTGCTTCGCCTTATAAACAAAGACGTCCGTATCTCCCGCGGCCGCGAGTCGCGGAAGCAGCGAGGCCGAGAGCACGAGAACCAGGAAGAGGGCAACGAGAGACGTCGTTGTAATTTTTCTTTGCATGGCTCACCTCCTCACTCGTCGTTTCGGGGATTGGACGCGGCTATTTCCCGCGCCTCACGCAGACGCGCTTCCTGTTCCTGAACCCACGTTTCAAGCTCTCCCCTCAGTGTTGCGTTCCGCCGTCCGAGGGCGCGCTCGACCGCTTCCCAGAGTGCGGAAGATTTGGCCCGGGCCTTCCGCAGCTGAGCCAGTGTCTCTTTCCGGGGCTTTCCTCCCGATGCTGCAAGTCGGTTGATCCAGCTCCTTTCCTGCCAGTAGGCGGTGTCCCAGTCAAGCAAAAGCCCCGCACGCTCGCGTCCCCACTGAAATACCATGGCCCGCCAGATCGACAGGTCGGGATCGTAGGCCTCGGGATTCCAGAGGTAATCGGCGAGCGTCATGGCTTTGGCGAGGAAGCGTCCCCCGCTCGAACCGTTGAAATAGAACTCTCCCCGGAAGCTCGATGCGGATAGATCGTCGGCGTTGATGTGGAAGGGCTCGAAAAGGCTCACAACGCCGGCGCGGTCGGGGCTCCCGGCGTAGTGCCGGCTGAGCTCGAGCTCCCAGACCGAATTGTCCCATAAAAGGAGAGAGCGCCCCCCGATTGAGCCCGAGAACCCTGCGGTGCTCATGTCGTCCACGATCCTCGATCGAACGGTTGGTCCCGTCCAGACGACCCCCACGTCCGGGGGGAGCCCCTGCGCCATCGCCCGCATGTAGCGTTCGGCGTCATTTCCTCCCGACGCGCGGAACCTCTCGTTGTACCAGGGGGGGACGATGACGAGGATTGCCTCGGGCGCGATCGCGCGAAGGCGCGTCCGGAGCCTGTCAATCAGCCAGAGGTGGGCCTCCGCGAGCGACGCGAACCGCCTGCGGTCCTGGGGATCGTCCAGGTAGTAGGCGAATCGGTAACCCTTGCGCGAGGGAACAAAGTCGTCGAGGCAGAGCATGACGACCCGCGCCCCCGCTTCGACCGTTTGGGTGATCTCGGACAGGAGAATCTCCACGTCCTCCCGCCGGCTGATCTGGAAGGTGTCGGTGATCTCCGGTTCAGAGTGCTGCGCGTAGGGGTTCAGCAGAACTCCCAGCTCGTAAAGACCCGTTCGGCTCGCGCGCTCGCCCAGGCCCTGCACCAGCGCCCGGTAGGTATCGGGCGGTTGCCACCAGCGCGGCGTGCGGAGCGGGTAGTTGAGGTAGAGGCGGTTGAGCTTGATCCCGACGATCCAGTGGGACGCTTCCATGATCGTGCGCATGCCCGGAACACCGGGTTCCCAGGCGGCCAGGGAGCGGCCCCGGAACGACGGCCAGTCGCGTACCTCGGTTGCGCGAAGCGCGGCGACGCCGGATGGGGCCGGCCGGAGAAGCTGGCGAACCGTTTCGAGGGCATAGACGAGGCCGGCGCCGTCCGCCCCTGCGGCGGTAAGGGCGGGCCGTCCGTCGCTCCCGGTTCGGGTATGAATGACGTAACCCTCCGGGGGAAGATCGCGCGCCTCGTTGACGATGTCGACCATCCACGCCGCGCTTTTCCGATCGGCGCTCACAAGATGGAAGCTCAGATCGCATTCACCGGGCTCGCCCCCCCCGTCCCCGGTGCGGATCATTGTGGCGCCCAGCTCTCGAAGCCTTGCCTCGAAGGCCTTCAGCCGATCGGCAAGGCCGGGGGGCGGTGTGCCGGGGTGTGAGACGCACAAACGGCGGAAAGAAATCTCCGGCCCGCGCTCGGCGAGGTGGCGGGGCGTCGGAATGACGCGCCCCAGCGCGTCCATATCGAGGTCCCGGTAGTTTGCGACGCGTTCGGAGAGCCGCAGGTTGCGCCGGCTGTATGCAAAACGCACATCGTCGATCTCCACCCGCCCCGGCCCCTCGAGTAGGAAGCCAATTCGGGCGTAGGCTGCGCCCGCGGGCGCCTCGTCACCGGTGGGATCCTCGTAGCTCGAGACGAACACCGCCCGTTGCCAGGCCGCCTCCGGCGCCTTGTGAAGGAAGGCCATGGGGTAGCGCCGTTCGTAACCCGCCTGCCCGTCCTCCGCCTGCGGAAGCGGTCTGCGATTCTTGTCAAGCCATGTGATGCGCGTGCGGAAGCGATCGGCCAGGACCATCCCCGCCGGAGGGCTGACGCCGGTGAGCTTCACGGCCGCAGACAGTGAGTAGAGCCCCGGGATCACGGGAACGAGGGTCACCGCACGCGAGTGCCCCCCCGCGTGCGCGTTGAGACGAAGCGATCGCTCTCCCGCGAAGGGGCGGTAGGCCGTCGGGCGCGCGTTCAGAAGAAGCCATCCCTTGCCGTCCGCCTCGAAGCTCCCGTCAGAGACAAGATTGCCCCGTGCGAGGGCCTGCCGCCGTTCCGCGAGGGGCTCCCCCGCGGTGGCGTTCGCAGGAATGACGGCGAGTGCGAAGAGTAGGAGCAGGAGGCCCCAGGGTCCGCGGCGTGGAGGCATGAGATCCCATCCCTGAAAAGGGGTTGAAGCGAGCAGCAGCCGGGTGGTCCCTTCCTCGGAAGGGGGCCTCGCAAGGGGGCCGCCGGACCTTGATATCCCCGACAAGGTACGGATCGGAAGGTCGGGGAAACCACTTGACCGGGCTCTCGGAGGGACGGGCGGCCAGATTTCTTGACCCTCGCTGAGGCTCGGTGCTAGGGTTGCGCACCCGAACGCGCTTTCCGCTTCACGGGCATGGTGGGAAAGACCTTCCCACGATTCAGGCGTCCCCATTTTCCAGGCCAACCCGGGAGGTGTCTCCTTGAACAGCAATCACCCTTGGGGCGTGAGATCGGGCGCCCTTGCCGGCGCAACGGGCCTGTTCCTGCTGCTCCTGGTCCTTTTCGCGGCCGCTGTGGCGCCGGCGCAGCAGAATACCCGGGTAGCCATTATCCCCTTCGCCGTTTCGGGAGCACTGGAGTTTGAAGGAATTGGTCCGTTCATCCCCGGAATGCTCGCTTCACGGATGTACGGGATGGGCGCCTTTCGATTTGTCGACACCGTTGCTCTTATGCAGAGCGACCAGAAGGCAAGCCTTGGCGCCCTTTCAAAGGAAGATGCCGCGGCGTACGCGGAACGGTTCGATGCCGAATTCGTCATCAGCGGCGCGATTCGCCGGAGCGGCGGGATAACAATCTTCAGCGTACAGGTGTACGGCACGGACGGCAGTTCCCCGGGGAACCGCGTTGTAGTCCCGGTGAGCAACCAGGACGATCTGATCCCCAAGTTGATACCACTGGCCGAAGAACTCGCGGAGAGGCTGGGGGAGACGAAGAGGACTCCCGCTGAGCCCGCGCCGGAACCCCCCTCCGGGTAGGGCTCCGGGTGCCCCGGTGCCTTTCCCCGGGGATCGGCGGGAAACACTTGTTGAGAGGCTTCGAGGTGCTATAGTCCCGGTTTGCCCATAGCCCGGCAAGACGGGCGGGAGGCGCAACATGTCGGATCAGTCACCCATCGATTTGAGTCAGTACCGGCTTCCCAATTTCGGGAAGTTAACTTCTGCGGGCGTCCTTCCGGTCGTTGTGATTGCCTTGGCGGTTCTGATGCTTCTCACCGCATGGTTCCAGGTCGGTCCTGAGAGTGTGGGGGTGGTTCTCCGCCTGGGCGCTTACAACCGTACCGTGAACCCCGGGCTCCACTTCAAACTCCCCTTCGGTGTTGAACGGGTCTACAAGGTCCAGACCCAGCGCCAGCTGAAGGAGGAGTTCGGGTTTCGTACCCTGCGTCCGGGGATCACAACCCAGTACGCGCTGGGTGATTACCACGATGAGTCGCTGATGCTCACCGGGGACCTCAACGTGGCCGTCGTCGAGTGGACGGTGCAGTTCCGGATAGTCGATCCCTTCAAGTTTCTCTTTCGAGTCCGGAACGTCGGGGAGACCTTCCGGTATATGACCCAGGCGGTAACCCGCGAGGTGGTGGGCAACCGGACGGTCAACGAAGTGCTCACGGTCGGGCGGTCCGAGGTGGCCCTCGCCATCAAGGAGAAGCTTCAGGTGCTTTGCGACCAGTATGAAACGGGTCTCCGGGTGGATCAGGTCATTCTGCAGGACGTGACGCCCCCGGAGGAGGTCAAGCCCTCCTTCGACGAGGTGAACCAGGCGCAGCAGGAAAAAGCAAAGCTCGTCAACCAGGCGAAGGCGGAGTACAACCGCGCGGTTCCGAAGGCGAGAGGAGAAGCGCTTCAGACCGTTGAGCAGGCGGAAGGCTACGCCCTCAATCGCGTCAACCGCGCGAAGGGTGAGGCGAAGCGGTTCACGCAGCTTTACACCGCATACAGGAAGGCGCCGGAGGTCACGAGCCGCCGGATGCACGTGGAGATGATGGAGGATGTGCTACCCCGGGTCGGACGCAAGATCATCATCGACAAGTCGATGAAGAACGTGATCCCGCTCCTTTCGCTGGGAGAGCAGCTGCAAGTCCCGGGTATCCAGAAGGGGGGCGCGCAATGAAAGGTGGAGTCGCAGCAGCCATAGTTATCGCCCTGCTGGTCGTGCTCTCGGGCGCGTTCTTCGTCGTCGACGAGACCCAGCAGGTGGTGGTTACCCAGTTCGGGCGTCCCGTGGGCGATGCGATCAAGGATCCCGGGGTCCACATAAAGATCCCCTTCATTCAGGATACGCACTTCTTCGAGAAGCGGTTCCTGGAATGGAACGGCGATCCGAACCAGGTACCCACGAAAGACAAACGCTTCGTCCTGGTGGACACCTACGCGCGCTGGCGGGTAGTGGATCCGCTCCTCTTCTTCCAGAGGCTTCGTGACGAGCGCGGCGCGCAGTCCCGCCTCGATGACATCATTGATGGTGAAACCAGGAACGCGGTAGCGGCGCACAATCTCGTCGAGATAGTGCGATCGACGAATCGGGAGGTTCAGATCGATCCCGATCTTCCGAAGGAAGAGCAGGCCAAAAAGCTCGATGACATAAAGGTGGGGCGCGAGGGCATCATGGCGCTCATGCTGACGGAGGTCCAGAAACGCACCTCCGACCTCGGGATCGAGCTGGTGGACGTCAGGTTCAAGCGCATCAACTACAACGAAGTCGTTCGAACAACCGTCTACGAGCGCATGATCGCCGAGCGCAAACGCATCGCCGAGCGGTTCCGCTCAGAGGGTCTCGGCGCCAGCGCCCGCATCCGGGGCGAGAAAGAGCGCGAGCTTCAGTCCATTACCTCCGATGCCTACCGAAAGGCGCAGGAGATCGTCGGTCGCGCCGACGCGGAGGCCACGGACATCTACG
>CBDUXZ010000032.1:0-10555 GCA_965371325.1 uncultured bacterium
AACCTATGGAAGCGGGAAGGTGATCGCGTTTGATCGCGCGCGGGAAAAGGCTGTCAAGCGCATCCTGAGGCTGGATCCGCTCGGACTTCGCAAGAGACTGCCAACCCCGATCGTAACCTTCGCCTTCGCGAAACTCTCGGTTTTGGTCCGACGTTCCGCTCGGGGTGAGTCGAAGGGAGATCGGATCACACCGGAAGATTTTCACATCGGGGCCGAGGAACCGGACAAAGCCCTTGATTTGGTCGCCATCTGCGAGCCTTGACACGCCCCGTCGGCGACGCGGTCACTCGGGTGCCGGCTCTTTCGATGGACGAGCCGAAGCCTCTTCGGTGGTGGTGAATCGCTTCATCACATCATAGGTCCCGAAACGACGCGCCAGATAGTACCGATGTTCGAGATATCCCCAAATGAGGCGCGTGAAATCTCTTCCCTTGCCAACGAAGTAGTCGCCGGGATTGTTCGGGACAACGACGATCGGTACTTTCTTCTCTTCGAGGGTCCGGATGACTTCGATCTGCTCACGGAAGCTCACATTGTTTCCAAGGAAATAATCGTGTCGTGTGGGATTGTCCCGTTGGCTCAGGAAATACGTCATCGGGAGCGCCGGGAAGGCGAAAATAGAATCCCGTGCCGTTGAACCTGATTCCAGGTAGTTGATCAGATCCCTGAAGGCCCGAAGGTTGCGTCGTTTTGTTTCCCCATAGATCGGGAAGTATAGGTTTGCGCGATCGAAGTGCAGCCGCTCACTCGGGGTCGGAACGAGACGGACTCCCGACGGCGTCTGCTTGATCATAACCAGGCTGTAGACCTTGGGCACGGACTTCACACCCACGATGAAGAGCGTGAGGAAAAGCAACACCGCGTGAAGCGCATGGTTTGCAGCACGGGAGTTCGCTCCCCCCGGTATAAGATGAAGGTTGTTCCGGAGCGGGACAATGAGGGCGACTCCCGCCACATAAAGCAGGGGCGCCGCGCTGACCAGATGGGCTGAATCCATGCGGGGGAAGTACTGAAGGAAGAGGGCTGCCGCGATCCAGACAACACAGAAGTATTTTTCAGACTGAGGCACTTCCGAGCGTGGCCACGCCGAGACGTGCCGCCAGACCATCACCAGGGCCCCTGCAAGCACGAGAATGGAGAGATAGGCGGCGAGGTTGTCCAGACCCATGCTGGCCTGGACCTGAATATTTCCCAGGATGAAGTCGCCTTTGAATAATCGTGCAACGACCGCCTGCTGCGACAGAATGCCGCCGACCAGCGCCCCCACGGCGATGAGTACGGCAGCGATAAGCCAGGATCGAATGCCCGCCGCTTCCCCGGGGCCCTTTCGCAAACGAGCAGTTTCGCTGCGTTCGGCGGACCACGCAAGAGCGCCGAAGAGCGCGAGCGGTGCAAGAAGCAGAACGGTTGCTATCGCGGGCGGAGAAAACGGGATGTACAGATTCTTGTCAGGCGCGGCGCCGATAAGGAACACCGCTCGCAGGAACGGTGCCAGGCCCATTTGCCCGGAGAAGTAGATAACCCAGGGCGTGCAGACGGCGGCGACGCCCGCGGCCAGCCACAGGAGACGAACCAGGAAGGCTCGGCTTGCGTCAGCTCCAAATAACCGCTTCGCGCCGATCATCGACAAAACGGTGATGGGCAACACGAAAAGGATGAGCGTCATGGGCCCTATAAAGCTCTTGATGACCACGACGGTAGCGACCGGGATCAGGGCGAGGTAACCGACCCTGAGGGCGCGGCCGAACACGGCTTCCTTCTCCCCCCGGCCTCCTTGTGGCTCCGCATGGGATGCCAGGAAAGCGCTCGCGCCCCACAGAAAGAAAACCCCCGTGTTCTGCTTCATGAGAAGCGCTAATCCTCCAAGAATTCCAGTCGCCAGGAGCCATAGGTTGCCGCGCCTCCCGGAACCAGATTCGAGGAAACGGAGCATGCTCCAGGTTCCCCAGACGGTGAAGGTGATAGCGTACCAGGACGGGTAGGGTGAATTATGAAACACCATATCCACGATATCGCCCGGCTGCATGACGAGGAACAGCGCAGGCGGAATCAGGATGTAACCCAGGGGCGCCACACGTCTTGCCACAACATACAATCCGGCGGCGGTCGCGGCGTTCACGGCCGCCATGAAGGTTCGGACCACCTCGACGGAAATTCCGAAGTGCGCGAATATCCAAGCGTGCAGGTAATAGCCCAGCGGTGAGTAACCCGTGAAAAAGTCGCGGTAGGGTAATTGGCCCTGGTAGGTGCGGAGGTAGTGGTAATACAGCACGCCCTCGTCCGCCATGAACCAGCCGAGGCGCCGGAACGCGTAAAAGTATGCAAAGCCGATCAGAAAGATAACGAGGGGAACGATCACATCGAAGATGGCTGCACGTTGCCTCATGCGGGCCGTGTCTTGTCTCTCATGGATCCGCCACAGGCATGGAAGGGGGCGCTTCGTTTCGGATCAGGCCTAGACGGAGCTGCCATACGGCCCAGATCGCTTCCCAGATGATGAACTTCGAGAATTTTGTAACTCCCTTGTCCCTGCCGTAGAAAATGATGGGCACTTCGATCACGCGCATTTCCCGCTGCACAGCCCACCATGTCATTTCAATCTGGAAAGCGTACCCGATGCTATGGACCCGGTCGAGATCAATCGATTCGAGCACCCGTCGCCGGTAGCACTTGAAGCCGCCCGTGAGATCGGAGAAGGGGAGACCGGTGATGGCGCGCGCGTACCAGTTGCCGAAGCTGGATATGAGAAGTCGCCTCATATCCCAATCGACGACCCGGATGCCCCCCGTATAGCGAGAGCCAAGGACGAGATCGGCGTTTTGTGCCGCCGCCAGAAGCTCCGGCAGCTGGTCGGGGCTGTGGGAATGATCGGCGTCCATTTCGAAAAGGTACTCATACCCTTCGGCGAGCCCCCATTTGAAGCCCGCAATGTACGCGCGACCGAGACCCTCCTTAGCCGAGCGGTGGAGTACCCGGAGATTGGACATTTTCCTGGCGAATTCGTCGGCAACCTCGCCGGTCCCGTCGGGTGAGTTATCGTCGACGACCAGGATATCAAATTTGGTATCAAGGCTGGAAATTTGCTCCACGAGGCGCGGCAAATTGCTCCGCTCGTTATAGGTCGGGATGATAACCAATGCGCCGCTCATCGGGTTGCTCGCTTCTGCCGCGAACTGGACGCCAGTTCCTCCACGAGAATGCGCATCGTCCGGGCCTCGGCGTCCCAGTCAAAGCGCTTTGCCCATTCCACGCCCGTGGCCCCGAGCCGCTCACGCAGGGGCACGTCCGTGAGAATGTCCACCATGCGATGGGCCCAGGCCTCGACGTCTTCGTGGGGAATGAGCAGGCCGGTCTCCTCATGCCGGACAGCCTCCCGAAGCCCTTCCGAATTGCTGGCGAGGACAGGCGTTCCGCAGGAGGCCGCCTCGATCGTGGAAATCCCCCATCCCTCACGCGGGCTCGGATAGACGAGTGCGTGGGCTCGACGCAACCAATCGATCTTTTCTTCCTCCTCCACGAAGCCGACAAACAGGACGGCCTCCGTGAGACCGAGGTTCCGGGCCAGCGTTCTCAGTCGCCCCTCGTCGTCGCCCCTTCCCACGAGCGCCAACCGGGCCTCCGGTATCTGCTTCCGGACCCGGGCGAATGCCCGGATGACCGTATCGATTCCCTTGTAGCGCTTGAGGCGGCCGAGATAGAGAATGAGGGCGTTTTTCTCTTTCGGCACATCGGGGCACGGGTGATATCGCTTCAGGTCCAGGCCGTTGTGCACGATCTCCATCCGTTCCGCTTCAATGCCCCGTCTCACCAGGTCCTGAGCCGTGCTTTTACTCACGGTGACAAACCGCAGACGCCTGTAAACCAGGGGGATCAATTTTTCGTAGAGCCATACATAGCTCCCGAAGAGGGGGTTGGTCTCCCGGAAAATGGTGTGTCCGAAGAGGTGGTGGACGATCGGAAGTACGGGCGTCCTGGTGAAGGCGGGGAGGAGAAACGGGAGCTTGCAGAGGTTCTCGACAAAGAGATCCACGCGCTCCCGCCGCGCGAGACGCAGGGCGGAGTATGCACCGAAGAAGTTCGCCGTCGCCATGTTCCCCGCCCTCAGGATGCGAAAGTTGCCCAGCCGTTCCTCGGAAGCGGCCCCCGGATACGTGCCACAAAGGAGTGTCACCTTGTGGCCGTGGGCCGCGATACGCTGGAAAATCTCATTGAGGAAGATCTCCGCGCCTCCGGCTTGCGGATGATGAATGTCACGGTAGTCCAGGAGAACAATGTGAAGAGGAGAGATCAAGCGTCCGTAACCCGTTGCAAGCCGCCTAAATCAGAGGCGGCTCTTTCCTGCCCCTCAGCAGGTTCCCCGAGTGCCGCACCCCGGCGATCCTTCTTGGAAAATCGCGATTGAAGGCCATCTTACACGGGCCTTCGTCCCGAATCAACGCGATTACAAGCATCGTTCCGACCGGCCCGCGGTTGCGCTGTCACGCGTGAAATCGGTTTCATGCCCGGTTGCTTCACGTGCGTCCTCTCGTTACAATTCCCGCGTGGGCGAGCTCAAATTTGTGAGAATCCTGACGCTGTTTCTCCCCTTGTTAGTCGTCGCACCTGGTTGCGAGGGAAGTACGCTGGAGAACCGGGCCGACCCCCGCGATCTTGCCTTACAGCTGGCGCAATCGGCATCCCCAGGCGAGCAGATATCCCTGCTTGACGCGTTCTCGTCTGTTCGTTCCCCCTCCTCGGACGAATCGGCGGGTCCTTGGGTCAAGGATATTCGCACCCTGCTGAAAGCAGAGGATCCGGCGGTCGCGGCGAAGGCTGGCGAGTTACTAGCGCACTGGGGAGATCTAGGCGCCACCGCCGATCTCACGGCGCTGCTGCGCCATTCCGACCCCATGATCCGCCTGTCGGCGGCTTCCTCCCTGGCGGCCCTGAGGGACCCAGCGGCCGCCGAAGCACTGCTGGTTGCCGCCCGGGATCAGAATGGGGCGGTGCGTGCGATGGCCTGCATGGCACTGGGTAAGATTGGCGTGCAAGCGTCTGACAGGCCAGGCGTGGCGGCCGCTCTTCGCGGACGGCTCGAAGATCCGGACGGAGCGGTCCGGGCGGCGGCGTCCAGGGCTCTGGGAACCACGGGCTCCGCGCCGGAAGATGTGCCCGCCCTCCTCGCGCGCTTGAATGATCCGGACCCGGGCGTGGCCAGCGCGGCTATCAGCTCCCTGGGAATGATGGGCGACCGGCGGTCGGTTCCGGCCCTCGAGAGGGCTCTGCGCGGAGGCGATCAGGCTACCCGGTTCGCGGCTGCCAGAGCCCTCGGGTACCTGGGGGGAAGCGAGGTGGTCGCGCCCCTTCTGGAGGCCCTGAAAGACGATGACCGTGCCCTGCGCGTCGTCGCCTTGAAGGCCCTGGCTCTCCTGGGCGATCCGGCCGCTACACGCGGCATCCTGGAACTGTTCAGAGGGGATGGCGAAGCCGTGACCTTGCACCTCTCCGGTGCACTTGCCCGCGTGTACACCCCGAACCAGTATGAACTGGTCGTGGCCGGACTTCGAGACCCCGATCCCGCCGTTCGGGCGGCCGTGTGTATCGGTCTTGGGAGGGCGGGGGAGGGGCGGGCCCTACCGGGACTCGTGCATTCCCTCGGGGATCCGGAGGCCTCCGTGCGACGGGCTGCGGCCGAAGCACTGAGGTGGCTGGGGGATCCGGATGGCGTACCCCCGCTGCAGCGCCTGCTTGAAACGGAGTCCGATTCCGAAGTCCGCCGGGAGGTCTGGATGTCCCTTCTTTTGCTGGGGTCTCTCGCCTCCTGACGGGACCCTCACCCCTCCCGGCATCGCCATTCGCCCCTGCTATTGCGCGTCAATGAAGCCCACCTTCGCTTCTCCGCGGAATATCTCTTCCGAGGTCCGGCGAAATACCGGCAGGCCGATTAACACCCGCACGCTGGTCATTGCCACCATCAGCATCAGGCTGAAAGCCAAAAGCGTGGCCTCGGAAGCGTAGTCTTTGAGCAGGTAGAGCGTGACTGCCTGAACGGTGCCAAGGCCTGCAACGGTTATCGGGACCACCGCGACAAAAAGGATGATTGGAACGTACGCAAGCGTGAGGAGGAAGGGAACTTTCACGTCGAAGGCACGAAGGGCGAGCCAGAAGTTCAAAATGAACAAAAGATCGAAGGGGAGACGAATGGCCGCGAGCCTGAGATAGTGTCCTGCCCTTGCGGCCTTGAAGCTTTTGAAAATGGGCCAGTTCCGAAAAGCGCCGAGAAGGAAGAAGTTGATCCCGCCCCGCCAGTAGAGGAAATGTCCGGCCAGGAGCAGGGTCGCCATGCCGACGACGACCCCGATCGTCCTGTTCATGGGAGGTTCCAACAGCGGGAGCGCCGCCGCGATGAGCACGACCAGAATTATGACGTCCGTCACGTTTATAAACAGGATCGATGCGAAACCTTCCAGAAATGGGGTGCCGTGACGCCGTTTGAGCCAGAATGCGATGGTGCCTGAGCCCACATTGTAGTTTACGAGGGAGATGAGGTATGAGGCGGCTCTCACCCGCGCGAGTTCCAGGACGGGTGTTGCCCGGTTGAACCAGGCGAACACACGCGAGATCGAGAGAACGTCGAGAACAAACATCGGGACCATGCAGAGCAGCGATACGCCGAAGAGGTACGGCAGATCGGCCTCGCCCGCCGCGGCCTTTACCTTCCCGAAGCCCGCCCGCGTGAATAACACCCACAGGAGAGTCCCGGCCACGAACCAGGGAAGGATCCGGCGGAGGTGGGCGGTGAGGGGTCGCCTCACGCGTCTGATCCCTCCTCGGGGCCGTGGTGCTGTTCGACGAGAACCCTGAGCAACGCCTGTTCCTGCGTCAACGCCTTCACCTGGTTGTTGAGTTCGCTGATGCGGATGGAGTAGAAGAGGCTCACCACGACGAGGAAGATGAGGCCCGTGAAGAAGAGGATGTTGACCGGGAGGACACCGCCGAGCAGCTGCGTTAGCGCCTCGAGCGGCGCCTGCCAGAGGGTTATGGCGAGCAACGTGCCCGCGATGAGAAGCCAGAGAAAGGAGTACTCCTCCCGGAGCCTTCGGGCCCGCACCGCGTTGACGACATAGATGGCGATCACAACGGCTATTCCTATCGAAACTGCGCGAAGTCTAGGATCCATGGGACGCTTCCTCCTCCCGTCTGGGCGCCTTGCGTAGCATGTTGACGAATAGCGAGAGACACATCTTGAAGAAGTAGTAGACCGGCGTGATTCCGGAATGGATGGATCGTCCCGAAGGGTCTTCGCGGAAATGCGCATGGATCTCGGTGATGCGCAGGCCTGCTCTGTGGGCGATTAAGAGCAGATCGGCATCGGGGAAGGTCTGGGGAAACCAGTTGGTCGAGAAGAGTGTGAGGGCGCTATCGTTCATGGCGCGGTAGCCCGAAGTGGTATCGCTGATCGGATGCCCGATCAACGCCGAGGCGATCTTCGAGAAGAAAATCATGCCGAGCCGGCGGTCGAGGGGCGTACGGTAGCGCTCCCCCTTGTTTCCGGGGGTGAATCGCGACCCGATCACGATGTCTCCCTCTCCACGGTCGAGGTGAAGGAGAAGATCGGGGATCGAGCGGGGATCGTGTTGTCCGTCACCATCCACCGTGACCACGCGGTGGTACCCCCTCGTGCGGGCGTACTTGAATCCGGTCTGGCGTGCCGCTCCGTCTCCCAGGTTGATGGCATGGGAGAGAACGATGGCGCCCGCCTTGCGTGCTGCCGCGCGCGTCCCGTCGGTGGAGCTGTCATCCACCACGGCGATGCTCATACCGGGTGCGTGGCGGCGGATCTCCTCGATCACGCGCGCGATGGTGGCCTCTTCATTCAAAGCCGGGATAACAACCAATCCTTCGCCCGGATCGCCCATGGGATTCCCCAAGCTTACTCCTTGAGCGCGAGTTCCCGCGCGCCGATCCCGAAATCTCTGAACCACCGCGCAATCTCGTGGCGCGGCACGGCGACGCAAATGCCGCGGCGCTTCCGCAGCGCCCGGGGGAGGCCGCGCAGGCCTGCCCATTGGGCCCTCAGCAGGGTCCCGAGGAGGCGCATCAAAGACATGTCGCCCGCGAAACGGCCGGGCGCCCCCCTGCCGCTGAACGCCGCCCAGGCCTGCAGGCCGTAGCGGACCAGGGTGTAGAGCGGGCTCAGGAGCAACCTGCTCAAGGGGAAATTCTTGGCCGCTACCCAGAGTCTGTTGCGCTCCACAAGAAAAGCCTTCATCTCGGAATAGTGCCCGCTCGAGGCCGAGTAGCGATGCTTCACCACGCCCTTGGGCGCAAAGGCACATTTCCAGCCGGCCAGCCGCGCTCGGAGCCCGAGATCGGTGTCCTCGCAGTAGGCGAAGAAGGTTTCGTCGTGAAAGCCTATCTGCTTGAGCATCGAGCACCGGTAGAGGGCCCCGGCGCCGGAGGGAAGCAGGGCATCCGGGAGATTATCGTACTGGCCCCGGTCCAGCTCGAGCCTCCCCCGGGCGCGACTCGATCCGTCCGGGTAAAGGAGAAGCCCCGTGCCGTCAATGATGCGCGGATCGTCGTAGTTCACGATCTTCGAGGCAACCATTCCGACACTCGGATCCCTTTCAACCGCCTCGACGAGCGCGGTGAGCCATCCGGGTTCCGCCACGGCGTCGTTGTTGATCGTCGCGACGTACACGCCCCTTGCCGCCTCGAACCCCTGGTTCACCGCAGGGGCGTATCCGAGGTTCTCCTGATTCCGGATGAGGCGAACCCGGTCCCCCCCAATCTCCCCCACGATTCCTGCGGTACCATCCGTCGAGCCGTTGTCCACGACGATTATCTCGAAGTGCTCGTAGTTCTGGGCCTTCAGGGCGCGGAGGCAGTCTGCCAGAAGTTCCCTGCGGTTCCAGGTCGGCACGATGACGGAGACGAGGGGAACCTCATCGCGAATCGCGCGCTCCCCTCCATCCTCCCTCCGGCCGTCTCGCTCCGCCATTGAATTTTCTCTAAGCAAGCCCGCGCGTGTCGCTTCCCGGAGGCTTTCTCGCGATGCAGAGAATCCCCTCACAGGTGAGCCAGGGAGTTAGTCCGTCGAAGAGCCATCTCAGGAATCGCCCCATGGCGTTCAGCTCCCACCTTCCTTCACCGCGCCCCAGGATCTGGTTGTAGTCCATCCAGATCCCCTTCGCCTTCGGAGGGCGAAAATCGTCAAGGTGCGTTGAGAGGAGATCGAACCCGGCCTCCTGAAGAAACCCCCTCATGTCTCGCTCGTCATAGCGAAACTCCGCGAAGTCCGCCCGGCGGCCGAAAAGCGCGAGGGCCGCATAGGCGGCGTCCAGGAACGGGTGAAACCATAGCTTTCGGCTCCATGAATTATAGGGCACCACGACAAAGAGCAGTCCATCTGGACGAAGCACACGGCGGGCTTCCTTCAGCGCAGGAACGGGTCCCTCCGGAAAATGCTCGACGACGCCGGTGGAGAGCACGGCGGCGAAGCTGTCATCCTTGAAGGGCAGATCCTCCACCGTCGCCGCCGTCAGGCGGATCTCGGCAACAGCCTGACGCAGGCCGGCGAGCCCATCGAGGCTGCGGTCAACCCCGATCACCCGGTGCCCGAGGCCGTGGAGGTGAACAAGCCATTTTCCCCGCCCACATCCCGCGTCCAGGATCTCGCCATGGCGTGGAAGCGCTGCCTCCACGACAGGAAGCGTGGTCTCATGGCGAATGAGGTTTATATGCTCTTCGAAGCCTTCCTCCCGCCAGTACTCGCCCCGCTGGTAGTTCTTGTCCGGTTTCCGGAGCAATCGAAAGGCATGAGCCACGTTGCTTACCGCCCTGTGGAATAAGAGCTGTACACCCCGCCGGAGCGATTTGCACGACTCATGCTGCCGCCTCTGGTCTGAGGCCCAGCCGTTCGTACGGCGGATCCCGCCGCTTCCAGCCGTCCACCATTCCAAGGGTGATGAGGCGCACCGTCTTCATGACCCAACGCGGAGGCTCGCCGAGGAGAATGCGCTTGATGAAGGTTCCCGGAATCCAGGCGAGGGACAGGGTGAGGAGTTTCACCCACTGCCAGCTGTTCGCGTGCTTGTATGCGTAGAGCATCGAATTCCGACCATAGAAGTAATACACGTGAGGTTCCAGTCGGCGCCTGGCGAAGCCGGGCCCCCGCCGGTGACGGACCACGGCGTCTGACACGGTCACTACCCGGCAACCAGCCTGCCGTGCCCGGGCGCACCAATCCACCTCCTCATGATAGGCGAAGAACCGTTCGTCGAAATATCCGACGTGTCTGAGAGCGCTGGTTCGAAAAAGAACGGCGCACCCCGGGACCATCTCCGTGTCGCGGATCCCCGTGAAGAAGGAGGCAGGCTCGTTGAGCCCGTCGAGCGCGATCAGGGGCGGCTTCCAGGTCAGGTGGCCTCCGATGCAGGAGATCCGTTCCGGATGCTCGAACTGCATGACACGGGCACCCACCGCAGCGATGCGGGGGTCCGTCTGGGCGGCCCTGGTGTGCGCGGCGACGAGATCCGGATCGACCACCGTGTCGTTGTTCAGCACCAGAGCG